>NZ_NWTH01000044.1:0-36207 GCF_002531555.1 Sinorhizobium sp. BJ1 | reverse complement strand
CCTGCGCCACGACAGCTTGCGGCAATCAATGGCACGTTGAAAAGGGGTAAGGCCGAATGAACGACCTCGCCACTTACAATTTCGCTTATCTCGACGAACAGACGAAGCGGATGATCCGCCGGGCGATCCTGAAAGCCATCGCCATTCCGGGCTACCAAGTGCCGTTCGCCTCGCGCGAAATGCCGATGCCCTATGGCTGGGGCACCGGCGGCGTTCAGGTCACCGCCTCGATCCTCGGACCGAACGACGTGCTGAAGGTCATCGACCAGGGGGCGGACGACACGACCAATGCGGTGTCGATCCGCGCCTTCTTCCAGAAGGTCGCCAATGTCGCCGTCACCACCAAGACGATGGAGGCGACGATCATCCAGACGCGCCACCGCATTCCCGAGGAACCGCTTCGAGAGGGCCAGACACTCGTCTACCAGGTACCGATCCCGGAGCCGCTGCGCTTCCTGGAGCCGCGCGAGACCGAGACGCGCAAGATGCATGCGCTCGAGGAATACGGGCTCATGCATGTGAAGCTCTACGAGGACATCGCCCGCAACGGCCATATCGCCACCACCTACGCCTATCCGGTCAAGGTCGAGGGCCGCTATGTCATGGATCCCTCGCCGACGCCGAAATTCGACAATCCGAAAATGCACATGTCGGAGGCGTTGCAGCTCTTCGGCGCCGGCCGCGAAAAGCGCATCTATGCAGTGCCGCCCTATACGGAGGTCGTCAGTCTCGATTTCGAGGACCACCCCTTCGAGATCCAGAAATTCGACAAGCCCTGTGCGCTGTGCGGCGCCGAGAACGTCTATCTCGACGAGGTGGTGCTCGACGACAAGGGCGCGCGCATGTTCGTCTGCTCCGACACCGACCACTGCGAAGACCGGCAGGCGCATGGCCATGCCGGGCCAATGCTCGCCCGCCCTCAGCACGAACGCAAGGAACCTGCAGAATGAGCGCCGTCCCGCTTCTCAAAGTCAAGGACGTTTCGAAGTTCTATGGAAGCCGCATCGGCTGCCGCAATGTCTCCTTCGAGCTCTATCCCGGTGAGGTGCTCGCCGTCGTCGGCGAGTCCGGCTCCGGCAAGACCACCCTGCTTTCCTGCCTTTCGACCCGGCTGATGCCGAGCTCCGGCATTATCGAATACCACATGCGCGACGGGCAATACCGCGATCTGACCCATATGGGCGAAGCCGAACGGCGCTTCCTGATGCGAACCGACTGGGGTTTCGTCCACCAGAACCCCGCCGACGGGCTGCGCATGACCGTTTCGGCCGGCGCCAATGTCGGCGAGCGGCTGATGGCGGTCGGCGACCGGCACTACGGCAACATCCGGGCGAGCGCCAGCGACTGGCTGAGGCGCGTCGAGATCGGCGAGGACCGGATCGACGATCAGCCGCGTGCCTTCTCCGGCGGCATGCGCCAACGCCTGCAGATCGCCCGCAATCTCGTCACCTCGCCGCGCCTCGTCTTCATGGACGAGCCGACCGGCGGGCTCGACGTCTCGGTGCAGGCGCGTCTCCTCGATCTGGTGCGCGGTCTCGTCCATGACCTCGGCCTTGCGGCGATCATCGTCACCCACGACCTCGCCGTGGCGCGGCTCCTCTCCCACCGGATGATGGTGATGAAGGACGGCGCCGTCATCGAACAGGGCCTTACCGACCGGGTGCTCGACGACCCGCGCGAGCCCTACACGCAGCTCCTCGTCTCCTCCATTCTGCAGGTCTGACGCATGATCCCGAAAAGTGAAATCCGGTTTTCGGACAAGATCATGCGCAAAGGAAAATAAGTCATGGCTACCCCCCTTGTCGTTTCAGAAGTCGCCAAGAGCTTCACCATGCACCTGCGCGACGGTGTGCGCCTGCCGGTCGTCGCCAATGTCTCATTCTCGGTGAGGTCCGGCGAATGCGTCGTGCTCGGCGGCCCCTCGGGCGTCGGCAAGAGCTCGATCCTCAAGATGCTCTACGGCAATTACGGCGTCGACGAAGGCCAGATCCTCATTGCGCATGACGGCCGGCTCGTGAACCTGGCGGACGCCGAACCGCGCACCGTGCTCGACGTGCGCCGCACCACGCTCGGCTATGTCAGCCAGTTCCTGCGCGTCGTGCCGCGCGTCTCCGCCCTCGACATCGTCGCCGAACCCTTGCAGGCGCGCGGTGTCGTTGCTCAAGAGGCGCGCGAGCGCGCCGCTGAGTTGCTGGCGAAGCTCAACCTGCCGAAGGAGCTCTGGGCTTTGCCGCCCGCTACCTTCTCCGGCGGCGAGCAGCAGCGCGTCAACATCGCCCGCGGCTTCATCACCGATCACCGGATCCTGCTACTCGACGAGCCGACCGCCTCGCTCGATGCGAAAAACCGCGCCGTGGTGGTCGGGATGATCGCCGAGAAGAAGGCGCAAGGCACGGCGCTGGTCGGCATCTTCCACGACGAGGAAGTCCGCGACGCCGTCGCCGACCGCATCATCGACGTTTCCGAGTTTTCGCCGAGAAAGCACGCCGCATGAGCCGGAAGCTTGGTCTCGAACCCTTCATTCATCCGACCGCCAGCGTCACTAAGTCGACGCTGGGGCGCTACACGGAAATCCAGGAGCGCTCGCGCCTCGACGAGGTGGAGTTCGGCGACTATTCCTACATCATGCAGGACGGCTCGATCTGGTGCGCGACGATCGGCAAGTTCGTCAACATCGCCGCCGCCGTGCGCATCAATGCCACGAACCACCCGACCTGGCGAGCGACGCTGCATCATTTCACCTATCGCGCGCCGATGTACTGGGACGACGCCGAACCGGACCACGATCTCTTCGCCTGGCGACGGCAGAACCGCGTGACGATCGGCCACGACGTCTGGATCGGCCACGGCGCGACGATCCTACCCGGCGTCACCGTCGGCAATGGCGCGGTGATCGGCGCCGGCGCTGTCGTCTCGAAGGACGTCGCACCCTATGCGATCGTCGGCGGCGTGCCTGCCAAGCTCATCCGCGAGAGATTCACGGCCGAGGTGGGCGAGGCCATGGACCGGCTCGCCTGGTGGGACTGGGAGCATGGGAAACTGCGCCGGGCGCTGGACGACTTCCGCGAGCTGACGGCGGAAGAGTTTTTGATCCGATACGGGTAGCGACAGCACCACGCCTCAGCCGCCCGCACGGGCCCCTCCCCACAGGTGGAGGGGCTCGGCGCCTGCCGCAGCCGTCTGCCATTTTCAAGCTTCCCGTTGAGCACAAGGTCGACATTGAGCCGGAAACGCGCGGCCAGAAAGCCCCTCCCCCTTGTGGGGAGGGGTTGGGGAGGGGTCTTTTCAAACCTCCTCCGCCACCTTCAAGAAATCGCCCGCAACCCTTGCCACCAGCGCCAGCGAAATCGCCCCGGCGTCCGGATGGCCGATGCTCTTTTCGGCGAGCGGCCGCGCCCGGCCGAGCTTCGGGGTCAGGCTCGACGTCGCCTCGGCGGCGTCCTGCGCGGCTTTCGCCGCCGCCTTCCAGGCATCGATGAGCGGCTTGCCCGCGGCGACCACTCTTTCCAGCGTCTCTACGAACGGCACCAGAGCATCGACGAGCGTCTTGTCGCCGACCTGGGCCCGGCCAAGCCGGGTGATGCCGTCGAGGGCCAGACGGGCGCCTTCGACGACTGCCGTGTCGCTCACCTTCTCGTCGTCGGAGAATGCATTGCTCCAAGATCGCAGTGCAAGCCCCCAGATCGCACCGGAGGTGCCGCCGGCGCGGTCCGCCCAGGCATCGCCTGCGGCGGCAAGCACGCTCGCCGCGCCTGCGCCTGCGGCGACCGCCGCATTCGCGGCCTCGAGGGCGGCGGCCGAGCCGCGCCGCATACCCTGCCCGTGGTCGCCGTCGCCGGCAATGGCATCGATGCGGCCAAGCTCCTCTTCGGCCGCCCGCAACGCGTCGGCGATCGTGCCGATCAACCCCGCAATACACTTGCCGCTTGCCCGGGATCCTTCCGAGGCGATACCGAAGCTTTGCGGCCCTTCGGCATCGACGATCTCGTCCGTCGCAGGCTCGGCGGCGATGATCGTGCCTTTGCGCAGCACCGGCGCATCTGCGGGCGCGCGCCACAGCGCTTCCAGTTCCTCGTCGAGCCAGAGAAGCGTCAGCGAGCAGCCCTGCATGTCGAGGCTGGTGACGAATTCGCCGCATTCCGGATCGACGACCTCGAGGCCCGCGTCTGCCAATTCCTTGGCGACCGCTGTCCAAAGCACGAAGAGCTCTTCGTACTTGGTCGAGCCGAGGCCGTTCAGGACTACCGCGACCTTCCTGGTGCCGGCCGGCCGCTCGGCAAGCAGCTTGCCGGTCAGGAGTTTTGCGAGATCGCTCGCGGTCGCGGTCTTCTCCTCGCTGATGCCGGGCTCGCCATGAATCCCGAGACCAAGCGCCATCTGCCCCTTGGGAACGGCGAAGAGCGGACCAGGCGCGCCCGGCAGGGTGCAGCCGCCAAAGGCAACGCCGAACGACACCGTCCGGTCGTTGGCAAGACGCGCCAGCCGTTCGACCTCGTCGAGTGATTTGCCCGCCTCGGCGGCGGCACCGGCGATCTTGAAGACGACGAGGTCGCCGGCGATGCCGCGGCGCTTGGCCGGCGTTTCGACCGACGCGCTCGCCACATCGTCGGTCACCGGCACGACACGCACGTCGATGCCTTCCGAGCGCAGGCGCTCGGCCGCGACCCCGAAGTTCAATACGTCGCCCGCGTAGTTGCCGAAGCCGAGCAGCACGCCGCCGCCCTGGTCCGCGTGGCGGCAGACGCGCGCGACGGCAGCCGTCGACGGCGAGGCGAAGACGTCGCCGGCGACTGCCGCATCCGCGAGCCCCGGGCCGACATAACCGGCAAAGGCCGGATAGTGGCCGGAGCCGCCGCCGATGACCACGGCCACCTTGCCTCTCGGCACCTTGGTGGAGCGCACCACGCCGCCCTTCACCAAGCGGACGTTGCGGGCATAGATCGCTGCGAAACCGGCGAGCGCGGTGGTGGCAAAATCTTCCGGAGCGTCAAAGATCGTCGTCATCGCTTCAAAATCCCTGTTCGCGAGGCAGGATGCGCCTCAGATAATCGCGGTTGGCGGCACTGACCGAAAGGCCGTCACCACCGTAATGCTCGCACAGGAACGGGCTCTGAAATCCATGCGCCAGCGCCATGCGGATCGCCGCACGGTAGTTGATGACGCCGAATTCGAGCGGGGCCGGGTGTGTGACGATGAGCCCCGATGCCGCATCCTCCGTGCGGTTGTAGTTCTTGACGTGCCAGTATTTAGCAAAGGGAGCAACCTTTGCCATCATCTCCTGCCAATGTTCGACCGGGCGGTGCAGACGGATGAGGTTACCAAGATCGGCGTTGATACCGACATTTGGCAGCCCGACCTCCTCGACGAAGCGGACCGAACTGTCGGCCGTTCCGAGATAGGTGTCCTCGTACATTTCCAGCGACACTTCGACGCCAACCTCTTCCGCATGGTGGCCGAGCTCGCGGACCCGCGAAACCGCCGTCTGCCAGGTCGCGGCGTCGTCCGGGTTCTTCAGCCCATCGACGGTCCAGAACCAGAGCACCTTCATCTGCGCCTCCGTCAGCGGACCGAAAAAGCCAAAGGAGACCGAGCCTGCGCCGACAGCCGCGGCGGTCTCGATGACCCGGTGTCCATAGGCGAGATATTCCTCGCCATACTTGGGGTCGATGAGGCTGCGACGCGACGTGGAGATCGCCGGAATGGTGAGGCCGAGTGATCGGGTCAGACCGATGAACTCTTCGAGCCGATCACGCGAAAGATCGGCGAGCCGGATCCAGCTGTCGGTCGGATCGAGTTCGGTAAAGCCGGCGTCCACCACGTCGTGGAGCGTTGCCGCCCATTCGTCCACCGACTGGTCCTGCACGGACCGGCCGTCCGGCAGCATGTTCGGATACTGGATCATCGCGGCCGCGATCGGCCAGCTGTCACGGTTCCATTTGCGTGGCGCCATGGCGAACTCCTTCAAAGATTTGGATCGTATTGGCGGCGGCCGGATCAGGCGGCCGCGTTGCCGTCGCCATGCGAAGCGACGTCGTGCCGGCGCTTGCGCAAGGTGCCGACCAGCCAGAAGGCAAGTGGGGAGAGAAGCAGCACCAGGCCGAGCGTCATCAAGCCGGCAACCAGTGCGTTCGACCAGAAGATGCTGAGGCTGCCGCTGGACATCAACATCGACTGGCGGAAGGCATCCTCCGCCTTGTCGCCGAGCACCATGGCGAGAACCAGCGGCGCCAGCGGATAGTCAAGCTTCTTGAAGACGTAGCCGAGCAGGCCGAAACCGATCACCAGGAAAATGTCCGAGATGGAATTCGCGACCTGATAGGCGCCCGAGAAGATCACCGCAACGATGATCGGCCCGATGATCGAAAAGGGCACGCGCAGGATCGAGGCGTAGAGCGGCACGGTCGCAATGACCAGGAAGACGGCGACGACGTTGCCGAGATACATCGAGGCGATCAGCCCCCAGACGAAATCCGGCCGATCGGTGAAGAGCATCGGGCCGGGCGTCAAGCCCCAGATCATCAGCCCGCCCATCATCACCGCCGCGGTTGCCGAACCCGGCACGCCGAGTGCCAGCATCGGCAGCAGCGCCGAGGTGCCGGCCGAATGGTCGGCCGTCTCCGGCGCCACGATACCGCGCGGATCGCCCTTGCCGAACATCGACTTGTCGCGCGCCGAACGGCGAGCAACGCCATAGCTCATGAAGGAGGCGGCAGTCGGGCCGGCCGGCGTGATCCCCATCCAGATGCCGATGACCGTCGAGCGGGCGATCGTCAGCCAGTAGCGCGGGATCTCGATAAGCGTGCGGCCGATCTCGGCAAGCTTGACGCGCGCCTTGATGCCTTCGAAGCGCAGGCCCTCTTCGGTGGTCAACAACAGTTCACCGATACCGAAGAGGCCCATGACGGCAATCAGGAAGCTTACACCCTTGATGAGTTCCGGAATCTCGAAGGTAAGCCTGAGATTACCGGAGATCGTGTCCATGCCGATCGAAGCCAGAGCGAAGCCGAGCATCATCGAAACGAGCGTCTTGAAGGGCGATTGCGCGCCCATCGAGATGAAGCTCGCAAAGGCGAGGAAATAGACGGCGAAATATTCGGGCGAGGAGAACTTGAGCGCGAAATTCGCAACCCAGCCCGACAGCAGCGTGATCATCACGACGCCGGCGAGGGCCCCGAGGCCGGCCGACACGAACGCAAGCGTCAGCGCGCGGCTCGCCTGGCCGGCCTTGGCCATCGGATACCCGTCGAAGGTGGTGGCGACGGACGACGGTTCGCCCGGGATGTTGAAGAGAATCGACGTCGTCGAGCCGCCGAAGAGTGCCCCCCAATACATGCAGGAGAGCAGAATGATCGCCGAGATCGGATCCATCGAGAAGGTGAGCGGCAGGAGCAGCGATACGCCGTTCGGCGCCCCGAGCCCGGGCAACACGCCGACGAGGATTCCGAGCGTCACGCCCACCATCATCAAGAGGATGTGGTTCCAGCTAAGGATGTGGCCGAAGCCGTCGATCAGAAGACCGATATTTTCCATGCATTCCTCCCGCAGGCAGTGCACTCGGCCGGGTCAGTAGATCCCGAACCAGGCCTCGACCGGTCCCTTCAGCAGCGGGACCTGGAAGCCGATCTCGAAAACGACGAAGAAGACGAGCGAGACGCCAAGCCCGGCCGGCAGGGCGATCCACCATTTGTAGCGGCCCTGGAAAAGCATCGTCGCGGCGATGTAGAGCGCCGTCCCGACATAGAGGCCGAGCCAGGCGGCGACCGCGCCGAAGGCAACGAGCGGCAGCAGGAAAGAGGCGACCACCTTGGCGCGCCCGGCATCGATGAAGACCTCTCCGGTGCGCCGGTGCTTGAGGAATGCCTGGGCGATATTGACAAGGCTGCCCAAGACGATGAGGAGGCCGATATAGAAGGGGAAATAGCCCGCATCCGGCCCCATCTCGGTCCAGCCGGCGCCGATATCGAGCGAGCCGTAGCAGACGGCGACGCCGAAGGCGCCGGTCAGGGCCGCGACACCAAGCTCGACCGCGAAGCGGGAGACCCCATTCGCACTGTTCTCACTCATGATCGTAACCTTTCGAAACGCTGGCGGGCGCCTGAAGTGGGATAGCGAGCATGTCCGCCCCGCTTTCCGCTCAATATCGAGCGCCCGCCAGAGAATTGCCTCAGTTGGCGAGCCAGCCTTCGCGCTTCAGCACTTCGCTGACCGCGGCGCCGTCCACCTCGACGGCGGACTTGAGCTCGTCACCGCTCAGATAGACCGGCGACTGCGACGTGTCGGTGAGATATTTCGCCCATTCCGGGGTCTCGGAAACCTTGCGCAGCACATCCGCATAGAACCGGACGACATCCTGTTCGACACCGGCCGGCAGCCAGACGGTGCGCGGCATGGAGTAGTTGTCGATCGGAATGCCGGCTTCCTTGCAGGTCGGGATATCGCTCCAGCCCTTGTCGCCGGCGACCTTGGTCTCGCTCGAGAGCTTCACACTCTTGAAGACACAGAGCGGCTTCACCATACCGGCCTGCCATTGGCCGAGGTTCTCGCTCGGATTGTTGACATTGGCGTCGATATGCTCGCCGGCAAGCTGAACGGCCGCCTCGCCGCCGCTCTTGAACGGGATGTAATTGATCTTGGCTCCCGTGGCGTCGTTGACCATAGAAGTGAGGATCTGGTCGACATCCTTCGACTGGCTGCCGCCGATCTTCAGCCCGCCTTCCTTCGCCTTGGCGACAAAGTCCGCGGCGGTCGCGTAGTCGGCCTTGCCGTTGACCCAGAGGACGAATTCATCGGATGCGAGGGCGGCGACCGGCGTCAGGTCTTTCGCCTCGTAGGGCACCTTGGCGCGAACCGGCAGCAGATAGGCGTTGTTGGTGCCGAAGGCGAGCTTGTGGGCGTCGCCCTTGTAGCCGGCCGTGTAGACGAAACCTTCCGCGCCCCCGGCGCTGCCTTTGTTGGTGACGACCACCGGCGACTTCATCAGTTCGTATTTAGCGATGATCGCCTGGATGGTGCGCGCGAAAATGTCCGTGCCGCCGCCGGGACCGGCGGTCACGACGAACTCCACCGGACGGTTCGGCTCGAAGGCCGAGGCCGGCGCGACAACGCCGAAAGCGGCGGCCATGATGCATGCTATAGAGACGGATTTCTTCATATGTGGTCCTCCCGTTGAGTTGGATCCGGCGCAAGACCTCCCCTGACGCCGGTATGGTATGAAAGCGCGCGAAATTCAGGCGGCCGCCGAGAGGCCGCTGTTTTTCCTCGCCATGCGGGCCGCAAGCAGGATCGCTTCGCGGCTGGCGCCGACATCGGCAATGCCCTTGCCGGCAATGTCATAGGCCGTGCCGTGCGCTGGCGTGCAGAGCGGAAAAGGCAGGCCGCCCATCATCGTCACGCCCTTGTCGAAGCCCATCAGCTTCATCGCGATCTGGCCCTGGTCGTGGTACATGGTCAGCACCGCCTGGAAGCCTTCCTTCAGCGCCCGGACGAACACCGTGTCGGCTGGAAACGGCCCATCGACGTTGAAGCCGAGCGCCTTCGCCTTTGCGACGGCGGGCTCGATGATGTCGATCTCTTCCATGCCGAAGCTGCCGCCGTCGCCGGCGTGCGGATTGAGCCCGGCGACCGCGATCCTCGCGTCATCATGGCCAGCGTTCCTGAGGCAGGCCCGGGTGAGCTCGAGTTCGGCAACAATGCCTTCCACTGAAAGGCTCCGCGCCACTTCCGACAGCGGAATGTGCGAGGTGACGCGGGCGTTCCATACTTTTTCGAGAACGTTGAACTCGCGGACCTTCCCGGTGAAGGAAAGCACGTCGGCGACGAAGCGTATCTCGTCGTCATAGCCCGGATAGGCAAAGCGCATCGCCTTTTTGTTGAACGGCGTAAAGCAGACGGCATCGGCCCGGCCGGCATGCGCCAGTTCCAGCGCCACGCGGAAATTCCGGGTCGCAAACGCACCACCGGCAAGCGTCGCCTCGCCGCGCACCACGTCGGCCGGATCAAGATGCTTGAGATCGACGAAGACATGGCGAGACGTCCCCACCTCGTCGAGCGCATCGAGCGATGCCGCCTCGAGATCGAGCTCGACGCCGGCGACCTTCGCACCCTCGTCGAGAACGCGCCGGTCGCCGATGGCGATGATGTGCGCCGCCTCGCGAACATCGCCGAGCGCAAGCAGCCGCGCCGTCAGTTCCGGACTGATCCCTGCCGGATCGCCCATGGCAAGGGCGATAACGGGACGCCGTCCCTTCGCTTCAGCCGCACCATTGCTCGTCATGTGAGATGTCCTCCGTCGTCATGCCTCGGGCACTGTCATACGTTATTCAAAATTCTGCATCAAGTCTTTTGTATTCTGTATGCAGCATTTTCTGTTGACGGTAACGAGGGCTGTCTCCATGCTTGAATGAGACACCGCTGATTCAATCGAGTGGTCGAGGGAACAGAGACCGGCTCACCGGTCGCAGCGCAGAACGGGAAAAATGAACGAAATCACACCATTGGAGCGGCGACCCGACGGCGGGCATGGGCCGATCCGGCGCACCGCCCTGCACGACACGCTGGTCAGCCACTTGCGCGACATGATCATCGAGGGCGATCTTCCGCCCGGCACCCGCCTGCACGAGGGTCAACTCGGCGAACAGCTCGGCGTGTCGCGCACGCCGCTCCGCGAGGCGATCAAATATCTGGCGAGCGAGGGCCTTGTCGAGCTCGTGCCGAGCCGCGGCGCCGTCGTCAAGCGCTTCAGCGCCAAGGACGTCAAGGACATGCTGACGGTGCTGCAGACGCTCGAGGAACTCGCCGGGCGGCTCGCCTGCGAAACGGCAAGTGATGCGGGGATCGCCGAGGTGCGGGCGCTGCACGACGAGATGGTCCGCCGCTACAAGGCGGCTGACCGGCTGCAATATTACAAGCTCAACCAGCAGATCCACACGGCGATCGTCCAGCTTTCCGGCAATGCAGCGCTGGCCGACATGCACGCCGTGCTGCAGACGCGGCTGAAGCGCATCCGCTTCATTGGTCACGAGGGCCCGGAGAAATGGGCCGCCGCCGTCGCCGAGCACGAGGAGATGATCGCCGCCCTCGAGACCCGCGATAAGGTCAAGCTATCGGAGGTGTTGGGGCGGCATCTGACGAATGCCTGGGAGCGCGTGCGCGATTCGGTGTAGGCAGTTGTTGGCTATTGCATCCGCATAAATGAGCTCCGCGCGATTGCGGAGCTTGTTTCGATTATACGCACATGCGTCAAAACTGCGAGTAGGCCTTCGCAACGGCTTTGGCGTTTCCTGCTCCGGCCTGCTTCTGCAACGCGAGAATCGCGTCACGCAGGACGGGGTTGGCTGCGATGGCTTTATCCGACGGATCCAAGCTTGACAGCTTCGGCAGGAGTGCTGTGCCCAGGAGCTTCGTCAGCGCGCCCGAGAAATTGTTCGGCAGATTTTTCGACAGCGAGGTCGCAAATGCCAAATTGATCTTCGATATGTCCTGGGCGGGGATAGTCCGCCCAATCGATCCTATATTGATCTTCGCAATGCTTTTGATTCCAAACATAGCTTACTCCTCGTGACTGGCTGCTCTTGCCACTGGATACACCGTGGCTGTTACAACCATTAGGCGGCAAGCGTTTTGAATTTCTCTCTTAGAGAGCTCTCATTTTAGAGAAGTTTGCCGGAATTCCGCAAAGCTCCGCTACAAGAAGCAGTCAGGTCACCGCCAGGAGACCGACAAAGGCGAGCACCGTTACAAGCAATCCGCGGAAGGCGAGATTGACGAAATGATACTTGCTGCATGCGATTGCCGAAAGGGCATCCGCATTCTCGAAATATTGCCGGAACAAATAGGACATTTCCCCATGGTCCGCAGCTTTCGAGAAGGAATCACGATGGGCGGTCCAAGCTCCCCAGAATAGCGTTGTTGCGGTCGCACTCTTGCGCGGCAGAACCACGAGGATCGCACACACAAGGGAAAACATCGAGGCGAGCGCCAACGCGGCCGATAGTATCACCGGAAAGATTTCACCCTGCGCATACCGGCTCCAGGTAAAGACGCTCCGGCCTTCCTCCGAGCTGACGAGGAACGCGAACATGAAGGTAAAGATATACGCGGCCTTCTGGTCAGACATCTTGATCTGGTCATAGAAGACGTCGTTGATCTTGCGGATGTGCTCGTAATAGGCGGTCGACGGAGCGCTCTGCTCCTTCCCTCCACCTGGCGGATCAAGCTTGTAAATGTCGGCCCCTGCGTCCATGCGTGTCCCCTCGCCCTCTCGCCGACTCTTTACTACACGCGCATCTCGATAACATATGCCCAAAACTGGGTACTTGACTTTTCTCCCCTGCAAATCCACTGGATTCACTATAACGAGGGGCATATCGCGAGATGCGGAGAAGAGTAACGGGGGCATTGCTCGGCGTGATGGCGTGCTTTGCGCCATTTTCGGCGTTCGGCGAGCCGGTTCCGCGCCCCGACCCCGTTGCCGGTTCGGTCATTGCGCGAAAATCCGGCGAAGAAGTGCGCTTCGTCGATGTCTCCAATTGGCGCTCCGTCGACATTGCGCAGGACCTCATCCCCGGCGACCTGCTGCGCACCAACGCCACCGGCTCGCTGGCCGTGCTTTTTCGCGATCGCACACAGATTCGCCTCGGGCGCAATACGGCGCTTCGCGTCAAGCAGATCGGCACGGGCGAAACCAATCTCGAACTGGAATCAGGCACGATCTGGGCCCGGGCCGAGCGCGGAGGGCAGGGCTTGGTGATCGATACGCCGGCGGCCGCCGCCGCCATCCGCGGCACGGACTGGACGCTGACCGTCGGCGCCGACGGGAAGACCTCGCTGACGGTACTCGAAGGCGTCATAGAGCTTAGCAATGCCCATGGCAGCGTGACGGTAATGCAGGGGGAAGGCGCCGTCGCCGCAATAGGCAGCGCGCCGACCAAGATCGTCATCGTGACGCCCAAGGACCGCGAACAGATGCTGTTCCATCTTGCGCTCCGCGACGCCTTCGTTCTGATGCCCGCCACAACTCTCCGCGCTCCAGACATGCGGCGCCAAAGGGAGCGGATCGAGGCGCAACCGGAAGTCTCACGCTCGGCCGAAGACTGGCTGACGCTTGCCGAGATTTACCTGTCGCTCAACGGCCGGCAAAAAGCACAAGCCGCACTTGACGCGGCGAGGCGGCGAGGCCTCGATCGCTCCCAGACCGCTCGTGCCGGGCTTGTCGATGCGCTCACCGCAGGCTCCCAGGGCCGCTACGCCGATGCGGCGAAACTCTTCGATCAAAGCGCGCGCGGGTTGGACGCCAAGCGCCGGTCAATCGCCGCTTACGGCGGATATTTTGCCCGAGCACTCGCCAATCCCGATCGGGTGGAAAACCCGCCACGCCAAGCGGTCGGAGCCTATGGCGCATTCGCAAAGGCGTTTACTGAAGGCTTTCGCACCGATGTTCGCGCCGCGGTTGAGACGCTTAGGAAGGCGGAACTGCAATACCCCGACGACCCGACCCTCCCAGCCGTGCGAGCACAATTCGCCATGTTGATCGACGATCGCGACGAAGTGCGCGATGGTATCGAAAAGGCGCTGAAGATCGATGCGGATGATCCCTACGCGCTTGAGGCCCGCGCGAAGTATCGCTTCAACATCGAGAATGATCGCGACGGTGCCCTCGCCGACCTAGAGCGTGGCCTGAAAGCGGCGCCAGGAGACCCATCAATCTGGAACTGGCTTGGTGCCGTACAGGACGAACGCGGTGACACGCGTGCTGCTGAAAACGCCGTCAAGAAGGCAATTGAGCTGGACCCCCAAGATCCCAGCTATCACGCCAACCTTGCCCTGATGTACCTGGGCGAGTTGAGGCTTGCCGAGGCAAAGCGCGAGATAGATGCGGCACTCGCCATCGACCCTTCTTTCGATCTCGTGCTCATCGCACGCGGCCGCTATCACCTGCAGAATGGAGACGTTGAGAAGGCAATTCAAGACCTGCTTGCCGGCTCGACGGCCAACCCTGCCTATTCCAATGCACAGCTGCTGCTTGCCGCAGCGCACTACGAGAAAGGCGACCGGATACCTGCGGACCAAGCGCTCGACAATGCCGACAGACTCGACCCCAACGATCCTATCGTCTCCCAGGTACGCACGATCGTTTCGATCGATGACTATGATGCCGATGCCGCCATCCGCTACGCCCAAGAAACGATGCGGCGAACCCGCGCAAAGGGTGGCGACACAGCAGCGATTGGTGCAAACCAGCAAGCGGGCTCGGCCCTTAACAACGCCTTCCGTTTGCAAGGCCTGGATGCTTGGGGGCAATATTACGGCGACGCAGTATTCGACCCCTTCTCGAGCGCCAGCTATCTGGACCAGGCAATCCGCGGCAGCGTCAATCCCTTGTTCAACGGATATAGCTTCAGCGTTAGCCCAATTACCAATGCGCAAAACCCATCGACCTTCTCGGCGCTCTTCCAAGGGCTTCTTCTCGACCCGCATTTGCTGGCTTACCGGGCACGTGCGACCGATCTTTATCGAACGCCCTTCTTCGAGATCGATCTCGGGGGCGGCCTCACCGTAGAGGACGGTAACACGGGCTGGATTGGCGAAGCCGAGATCCGGGGGTTCGCGTACTCCCCCTTCCCGGTCAGCGTCTTCGGCAATTTCCAATGGGAAGAGCCGCGCGATACGATAGACCTCGGAGGCGGGCTCGAGATGGATCGCGAAACACGGTTGATCGGCGGCACCGGCTATGTGACGGCTACTCCGACCCCCGACGACAGAGTGGTCGCCTTCTTGAACATGGCAGAGGTGGACGACAGCCGCAATATCTTCGACATTCCCCATCCGATGCTCGTCCCGTTCAACGGCGACAGCCTAAATGGCAATAATGGATCAAATCTCAACTCTGGCGTCGCTTGGAGCCACACATTCGGCTACCAGAACATTGCCAATGCCGCCTTCTTCTTCAACGACACGGAAACCGTCGAGACTTCGCGGTTGCTTTTCTCCGACATCCCCTTTCCGGATATTGAATATCTCCGGAGGGAGCAGAGACAGACGACTTACATCGGAGCTCTGAACCACCTTTACGGAGACGGTGATCTGACCTGGCGCTACGGCTTGGAGGCCGGCGCCGTAACTCAAAAGGAGAAAACCGAGTATTACAACCTTCTCCCTCCGGCGATACCATTCAGCTCCGCGACTTCATCCGCCACGGCGGGAGTGATGAAGGCCTATGTCGATGGGCTCTATGAGGTCACCCCGGACCTCAAAGTCGAGGGCGCCCTCTTTGCCCGCTACATAGAGCACGTCAATGACAACAACGTCCGGCTGGAACCGAAGCTCGGCATCGCCTGGGCACCCGCCGAGGGTCACTGGCTGAGGGCGGCCGTACAGCGCGAGGGCTATAACCTCGATGTCGCCACGCTCGCGCCAGTCGGCATAGTAGGCCTTCAGCCGAACCAGTTTCTCATCGGCGCTGGGGGTTATGCCGATACGTTCGCGTTCCGGTGGGACGCCGAATGGAATGACCGGCTCTTTACCGCTCTCGACTATCAGCACCAGGAAATCCGCGACGGTTCCATCGACTTCCCCCTCTCGACGAACGATTACGACTTCCGTAAGGCAAGGGTCGATCGCGTTGCTCTGACTGCCAACCTGGCGCTCAGCCATGGGTTCGGACTCTCTGCTACTGCCGCCCACACGCGGAGCAAGGACTTTTCGCCGGCTAACCCCGCTGGTGAACTGCCATTACTCCCGGAAAACGCCGGTCAGGTAGCACTGACCTGGGTCAACGAGGCAAACATTCGGACGATGATTGCCGCCAATTACGTGGGGACCAGGTCGCAAGGTTCGACGAGGTTGGACGACTTCTGGACCCTCGACGCATCACTCTTATGGGAGCCTTTCGACAAGCGGTTCGAGGTCGAACTCGCCGGGTTCAACCTGCTTGACGAGGAATTCGAGCTGCGCGACGGCCTTCCCGGCTGGGGCCCCACCGTCAAGGGCACCGTCAAAGTGCGGTTCTGATGCACGCCCCTCGCCCAGCGCTCACCCGTAAGCGGCTTTCCGCGATCGTCGATCGAATTCGTCACGGGCCACGCCGAGCAAAGCTTGTCGCCCTGACGGTCTTCGTGGCCGCCCTCGTCTCGCTCGCCTCGCTGACCGGCAGCTGGTCGCTCGCCGACCTGCGCGCCTACGACTACCTCTCGATCATCGGCCGCCCGCCGCTCCCCGAAAAGGGCCCCATCATCGTCGCGATCGACGAGCCGTCGATGGCGGAGATCGGCAGCCAGTGGCCCTGGCCGCGCGCCCTGCACGCCCGGCTGATCAGATCGTTGAGAAAGGCCGGCGCACGGGCGATTGCGCTCGACGTCATCTTTGCCGAGCCGGCTGTGGACCCGGAAAACGATAGGGCACTGGCCGATGCACTTGGGCCGGACGTGGTGCTTGCCGGCGACCAGACGCTCATCCAGACGCCGCAAGCCGAACAGTTCGTTCGCACCGAACCGCTCGCGCTCTTCACCGAGAAAGGCGCAAAAGTAGGCATCGCCTCGGTCAATCTCAGCGGCGACGGCACATTGCGGCAGATCCCCGCCTATCCGGACGGCTTCGCGGTGACGCTCGCGACCGTCGCAGGGGCAAATCCGCAGACGCCGCAGAGGCGGACCTTGATTCAGACCTTCGGCGCGGCCCGCACCTATCCGACCGTTTCCTACTATCAAGCGCTCGATCCCGAGAACTTTCTGCCGGAGGGCACGTTCCGCGATCGCGTCGTGATCGTCGGCTTGAGCCTGCAGAATGCTCCATCGATTGCCGATGGCGGCGCCGACGCCTTCGCAACCTCCGACACGGTCTTTTCGCGCGGCCTCGTCGCCGGAGCAGAGATCCAGGCGACCATCTACGACAATCTCATCCACGGCCTCGCGATAGAGCGAGCGGGGGCGCCGATTGCCGTATCGGCGGTGCTCCTCGCCGCGCTGGCAGCCGCGCTCGCCGTCTTCAAATCGACCAGCTGGAGGACGCTCGGCTACGGCGCCGGCGCGCTTGCGCTGATCTTCCTCGTCAGCTACGGCCTGATGCGCTTCGGTCATCTGTTCATTTCGCCACTCGGCCCCGGCCTTGCCTTTCTAAGCGTTGCGGTCGGCCAGGCGGGCATCGACTATGCCGAGGAGCGCCGGCGCCGCCGCGAGATCACCCGTGCTTTCTCGCAATATCTCTCGCCGGCGCTCGTCGAACGGCTGGCGCAGGATCCGTCGCAACTGAAGCTTGGCGGCGAAAGACGCACGCTGACGATCCTCTTCTGCGACGTTCGCGGCTTTACGACAATTTCGGAAGATATGAAGGACGACCCGGAGGGGCTGACGACCCTCATCAACCGGCTCTTGACGCCGCTGTCGGAGGCGGTGCTCAACCGAAGCGGCACGATCGACAAATATATCGGCGACTGCCTGATGGCCTTCTGGAACGCACCGCTCGACGATCCGGATCATGCCGTCCACGCCGTGCAGGCGGCGCGCGACATGCTCGCCGCGCTCGAGCAGCTGAACGTAGAACTCGAAGCCGAAGCCAAGGCGGCCGGGCGACAGCCGAAGGTGCTTCGCATCGGCATCGGCATCAATACGGGCGAATGCGTCGTCGGCAACATGGGCTCCGCCCGCCGCTTCGACTATTCGGCGCTGGGGGACGCGGTCAATCTCGCCTCCCGCCTCGAGGGCGCGTCGAAGGACTACGGCATCCCCCTGCTCCTTGGCGAACGCACGGCCGGGCTCGCCACAGCCAAGTTCCCGATCGTCGAGATCGACCGCATCACCGTCAAGGGGCGGAGCACGGTCTCGCCGGTCTTCACGCTGGCCGAGGGTGCCTCCGAAGCCTCGCTAGCCCAGCACCGCGGCTATCTAGACGCGAAATACCGCGACGCCACCGGGATCGACGCGGCCCTGCTCCATGCGCTCAAGTCGGCCCTGCCCTCGCTCGAGCACTATTACGAACGTGAGGGCGAGCGGTTGACGGCGAGGAAACGACATAGCGCGACAAACGATCCTATTTAGGCAAGGCCGCCCCCATGAGCCCACAGGATCGTAGCGTCTCCGGAACGTGATTTACAGCCATTGGTGCTGAAATATTACAAGTTGTTCATGGAGACTAATTGCCTATCCGACCACTTTCGGAGGAAGAACCCCCAAAGTCGAGAATTTCCAATATTTCTTGAAGGAGTTACACCGCGGACGTCGAAAATTTGACGGAACTTTGTCAAAGAAGGCCGTGGAAACTTTATTTATTGTTAATGTGACTTGCAGCGCCTGCAGGTCCACTCTTTACATCGAGGCTGAATACTGCCGGCGACCGAAAGGATCGCGACGCGACGGTATGAGACAGCCCCGATCGGAAGCTTCTTGCTTCCCCCGTTTCAAGGAGACGCAAAATGCGCTCGCTCATCACAACATCCGCAATCGCCGCCCTCGCTCTGTCGCTCGCCACAGGCGGCGCCTTGGCCGCCGGACGGCACGAGGGTACCACGTCGACGGGCCCCGAGAACGGCGACTACTACCAGGGAATATTCGCCAACGACGATGTTGCTCCTCCCGCCCCGGCCGCCCGGCCGATGACTTCCGTTGTCGTCGTTGAACAGCCGCGGCTCGCCAGAATCCTCCACGAACTGCGCGCCGCCAATCACCGGATGGATGCGGAGCGCACCTCGGGCAAGCTCAGCTCCGTCGCCTTCGGCAGGTTGCGCCGCGAGGAACAGAACATTCGCGCCGACGCCACCGAGGTCGCGGCGAAGCATGACGGCAGAATACCGACGTCATCCTATGCGCAGTTGCAGCGGGACGTGCACCGGCTCGACTGGAATATTGCCAGGTCGGCTTGATTGCTTAATTCCGCTGCATAATCGACGAGAATAGCAACTGCCGGACCGTTTCTCAGGAGGCGGTCCGGCACTTTTCCACCGCCCTCAAGCGGCGCCCAGACGCCGGATATTGCCGGCGAGTTCCGTGGCAAGCCTCAGTGCCGCCGCGGTTGCGCCGACGATCTGCGGCAGGAGCAGCCATTCGAGCGTCCAGGCGGAACCGGAACGCTCCTGCTCGTGCACCACGGCCTGGTGGATGCCGGAAATTTGCGTGGCATTGAAGCGCGCCAGCGTCACCAGCACCTCGGCGGCGACCGGGTTCTGCTTGTGGGCCATGGCGGAGGACGAACCGCCGCCGGCCAGCACGATCTCGTCGCCGGCCTGCGCCATCAGGGCGATGTCCTGGCCTAACTTGCCGAGACTGCCGGTGATCAGCGAAAGCAGGTGGGCGAAATCGGCGATCGCCGCGCGCTGGCTGTGCCATTGCGGACAGTCGATCAGCGCCAGTTCCTCCGCCAGCGTCGCACGGACCGCGTCCGCCTTGTCCTTGAGCTTGTCGAGCGTGCCGGCCGCACCGCCGAATTGCACGGCGAACAGGTCGATATCCATCGCGTCGAGCCGGTCCTGGTGGTCGAGCAGCGGCTCGATCCAGCTGCGCATTCGGTCCGCCACGGTGATCGGAATGGCCGCCTGCATGCGCGTGCGGCCCATCAGCGGACGCTCGCCCCATTGCTGGGCGCCTTCCTCCAACACCGCGACGATTTCGCCGAGGCGGCCGGAAAAAAGCTCGCCGATCGCCTTCAGGCGCAGCACCAGGCTGGTATCGACGACATCCTGGCTGGTGGCGCCGAAATGCACGTGCTCCGCCGCCGCTTCGCCGACGGCGCGCCGCAATTGCCGGACGAGTTCCGGCACCGCGACACCGTCAGTTGCCATTCCGCGCCGCAACGCCGCGACATCCGGGGAAAAGGCGCGGCAAGCCTCGGCGATCCGGTCGGCGGCCGCGTGCGGGATCACGCCATGTTGCGCTTCGGCCCGCGCCAGCGCCGCCTCGAAAGCCAGCATGGCGCGGATATCCGCGGCCGCGGAAAACTCCGCCGCGACCGCTTCGTCGCCAAGAAGACCGGAAAGATAGGGATGATCAAAGGCCGAATAGGTCATTCCACGTCTCCAGGATCTGGCCCTTCGGGGCGCCGACAAGCACGCGACAACGCCGATGGGTCGCCGATGATCATATGTCCAGGAAAACCGTTTCCTTCTCCCCCTGGAGATGAATGTCGAAGACATAATTAGGCGCCTGACCGCCGGCGACAAGCGTCTCGGCCCGATGGCGATGCTCGATTCGGGCAAGCAGCGGATCCTCGGCATTCGCCGCCGCCTCGTCCGGGAAGTACAGGCGCGTGTGGAGCCCGATATTGATTCCGCGCGCCACGATCCAGAAGGTGATGTGCGGCGCCATCAGGCGGCCGTCCTTGAACGGAACACGGCCGGGCTTGATGGTTTCGAACACGAAGATGCCGTCCTCGGCGCTCGTCGGGCAGCGGGCCCAGCCGGTGAAATTCGGATCGGCGGCTCCGCGCATTTCCGAAGGCGAATTGTAAAGACCGGCGGCATCCGCCTGCCAGATTTCGATCAGCGCGTCCTTGAGCGGGGCGCCCGTGCCGTCGATCACCCGACCGGTCACGGTGATGCGCTCTCCAAGCGTCTGGTCATTGACCATCGCCGACCCGAGGTCGCGTTGGTAGACGCCGGACAGTCCGCCGAAATTCGGCGTCAGGCCGATGTGGACGTAGGGTCCAGCCGTCTGCGAGGGTGTTTCCTTGAGGTAGCCCAGATCCTGTGCCATCGGTTCCCTCCCTCAATTGCCTTCCGGCCGGTTCTCGAACAACGTCGAGCGGCGGCCGCGCAGCACGATGTCGAACTTATAGGCGCGCGCATCCATCGGGATGGTGTTGGCCCAATCGAGCGGGGCGATCAATTGCTCGATGGCCCCGCGGTCGGGGATCGTGCCGACGATCGGGCACTTCCAAATCATCGGGTCCCCTTCGAAATACATCTGGGTAATCAACCGCTGGGCGAAGCCGTGACCGAAGATCGAGAAATGGATATGGGCCGGCCGCCAGTCATTGACGCCGTTCGGCCAGGGATAGGCGCCCGGCCTGATGGTCCGGAAACAGTAGTAGCCGTTCTCGTCGGTGATCGTCCGGCCACAGCCGCCGAAATTCGGATCGAGCGGCGCCAGATAGCTTTCCTTCTTGTGACGGTAGCGCCCACCGGCATTCGCCTGCCAGAATTCGAGCAACGCGCCGGCAACCGGCCGGCCGCGCTCGTCGAGTACCCGGCCGTGCACGATGATGCGTTCGCCGATCGCGCTTTCGCCGGCCTTGGCGAAATTGTGGATCAAGTCGTTGTCGAGTTCGCCAAGCACCGAATGGCCGAAGACCGGGCCGGTGATTTCAGAGATCGTGCTGTCGAGCGAAAGCAGCGCCTTCTGCGGCGAACGCAGCACCGACGTCTTGTAGCCGGGCGCGAAGGCCGGCGGATGCCAGTTCCGGTCCCGCTGGAAAAAGGCGCCCGTCTCGGGCCGGCGATTTTCTGTGTCGGACATCGTCACTCCCCCTTCGCCCTTGCGGCATCCATTTCGCCGAGGATCTGCTTGGCGATCTTGATGGCGTGATTGGCGGCCGGTACGCCGGCATAGATCGCCACATGCAGCAGCGCCTCGCAAATATCCTCGCGCGTCGCCCCGGTGTTGGCCGTGGCTCGGACATGCATCGCCACCTCCTCGTCCTGGCCGAGGGCGGCCAGCAGCGCGATGGTGACGATCGACCGCTCGCGCTTCGTCAAGGCCGGGCGCGACCAGACATGACCCCAGGCCGCCTCGGTGATCAGTTCCTGGAACGGCTGGTCGAATTCCGTCGTGGCGGACTGGGCGCGGTCGACGTGAGCGTCGCCGAGAACGGCACGGCGCGTCGCCATGCCCTGGCGGTAGCGGTCGGAGGATCTGTCAGTCATGGGCGGCATCACGCATCGGGTTTGTCTCCAGGCAATAGGGACTTGAAAAAACTCAGGAGCGTTTCGGTCAGCGCCTCCGGCTGCTCGACGCAGGGGATATGCCCGGCATCGCGAATCACCTCGAAGCGCGCGCCGGGGATGAGCCCAGCCGCCGAGCGCACCAGATCGGGCGGCGTCGAACCGTCCTGGTCGCCGACGACGCAGAGCACCGGCACGGCGATCTTCTTGGCGGCTTCGGTGTAATCGGCGTTGCTGATTGCCACGCAGGTGCCGACGTAACCCGGCACCGGCTGGCGGATCAGCATATTGCGATAACAGGCGAAGGCGACGTTCTCAGGCCGTCGAAAGGCCGGCGTGAACCAGCGCTCGAGCACCGCGTCGGCAACTGCGTCGATGCCGTGCGCCTCGATCGCCGCGATGCGGGCGTCCCACATCTCGGTCGTGCCGATCTTGTGCGCCGTATCGGCAAGCACGAGCGCCTGCACCAGATCGGGGCGGCGCTGGTAGAGCGATTGCGCGATGAGGCCGCCGACCGAAAGTCCGCAGATGATGGCGCGCTTGACGGCGAGCCGGTCGAGAAGCCCGGCGAGATCGGTCGCATGATCCTCTATCGAGTAAGGTACCTGGCCAATATCCGAAAGGCCGTGACCGCGCTTGTCATAAAGAACGATGGCATAATCATCGGAGAGGCGGGCGACGACGTCGCTCCAGATGCGGAAATCCGTGCCGAGCGAGTTGATGAAGACAAGCACCGGTTTCTCGGTAACGGCGCCGATCAACCGATAGTGGATGGCGATGTCGTTGATGCGGGTGAATTGCACGGTAGGTCTCCTCACCACCAAATTGGCCATTTCATCTGGTTAGGTAAAATGATATTTTGAGCCGATCCATTAACTCCTGAGTTATGTTTCGATGATCGACACGCGCATCAAGTTTCGTCATCTGCAGACATTTGTCGAGGTCGCACGGCAGAAGAGCGTCGTGAAGGCCGCCGATCTTCTGAACGTCACCCAGCCGGCGGTCACCAAGACGATCCGCGAGCTGGAGGAGGTCCTGGGCGTCTCGGTCTTCGAGCGCGAGGGGCGCGGCATCAAGATCACCCGCTACGGCGAGGTGTTCCTGCGCCACGCCGGCGCGGCGCTGACGGCGCTTCGGCAAGGCCTCGATTCCGTCTCGCAGGAACGCTCGGGCGATGGGCCGCCGATCCGCGTCGGCGCGTTGCCGACGGTCTCGACCCGCATCATGCCCCGCGCCATGGGGCTCTTTCTCGAGGAGAAAACCGGCGCCCGGATCAAGATCGTCACCGGCGAAAATGCAGTGCTTCTGGAGCAGCTGCGGGTCGGCGATCTCGACCTCGTCGTCGGCAGGCTCGCCGCGCCCGATCGAATGACCGGCTTTTCCTTCGAGCACCTTTATTCCGAGCAGGTGGTGTTCGCCGTGCGCGCCGGCCATCCGCTTCTTTCCGGCAAGCAGTCGATCTTCGCGCACTTAGGCGACTATCCGGTGCTGATGCCGACGCGGGCCTCGATCATCCGCCCCTTCGTCGAGCGCTTCCTGATCGCCAACGGCATTGCCGCCCTGCCGAACCAGATCGAAACCGTCTCCGATTCCTTCGGCCGTGCTTTCGTGCGCTCGAGCGACGCCATCTGGATCATCTCCAACGGCGTCGTCGCCACCGACATCGACGACGGCCTGCTCGTGGCTCTGCCGATCGACACCAGCGAGACGAAGGGACCGGTCGGCCTCACCATGCGGACCGACGCGATCCCGTCGCTGCCGCTGTCGATCCTGATGCAGACAATCCGCGAGGCAGCCGAGACGGTGACGGCCAAGGGCTAGCTGCAACGGCGTCGCGCAGGCGCGTCGTGACTCAGCCCGTGCGAGGGGACACCCGAGGCAAGAACGGTGCGGCCTCGAATCAGCAAGTAGATGGCCGGCGCTGCGGCAAAGCAGATCGCGGCGGCCGCGCCGAAATAGGCGGTGTAGCCAAGCCTCTCGGCGATCCAGCCGGCACCGACACCGCCGACCATGCTGACGAGGCTATCCATGCACTGGAAGAGGGTGAAGTCGACGCCCGCCTGTCTCGGATCCGACCAGCCCATGAATTGCGAATAGAGGGCGACGAAGCCAAGCGCCATGACGCCCGACGAAGAGAGAAGGGCGACGGCGATGACGACCGACCTCGGGACGCTGCCCGTGAAATCGAAGAATGCGAGGGCAAGAAGCATGGCGGTCTGCAGCAGAATGGCCAGTGTCAGCACAAAATTCGCGCCGAGAAGACGGACCGCCGCACCGCCGATCAGCGCCCCGGCAAGCCCTACCACCATGCTGCCGAAGCCGTTCAGAACGCCGACAGTAGAAAGGTCGAAGCCGTAGTCGATGAGGAAAGGGCCGAGCATGGAAAGCCCCCATTTCTGCGCGGCGACATAGACTGCCGCGACTACGAGGCCCTTGCGAACGGCCGGGCGCTTCAGCGCGGTGACGAGCGAAGGCGCGTGACTGCGCGTCTCGACGGCGCCTCGTGTCGCAGGCCCGAAGGCGAAAGGCAGACCGAGGAGGAAAACGACGCCTGCCATGAAAAAGACTGCGGGCGACCAGCCGTAGCAGTCGACGAGGACGAGAAAAAGCCCCGCGCCGATCGCCGAGCCGAGATAGGCGCCTCCCACCTGGGCGGTATTACCCCAGCCGTGGTGTTCCTTGGCGAGCGTCTCCACCGCATAGCCGTCGCAGGCGATGTCGACCGTCGATGTTACGAAGGCGACGAGGATGAGTGAGACCAGCACCGGCATCAGCGGCGAAAGACCGGTAAGCCCGATGACAACAAGGCCGGCGGCGCAAAGCGAACCGCCGACGGCGACGATGACGCGCGACCGGTTGCGGCCGACACGCGGCAATCGAAACCGTTCCACATAGGGCGCCCAAAGGAACTTCAGCGCCCACGGCAGCACGGTGAGATAGACGAGGCCGATCTGATCGAGGGGCAGGCCCTGGTCGCGCAGCACGGTCGGCAGGCCGAGCATGGTCAGCCCGCCAATGACGCTCTGGGCGACATAGAGGCCGCCGACCGTGAGAAAGACCACGGCCGGCGAAACGCGTGGGGAAGTAGCGTCGAGCGCCAGCATCAGAAGCGGTAGCGCACGCTGCCGACGACCTTGCGGCCTTCGTCGAAATAGCAGAAGCCGGTGGTGCATATCTGCTTCACCTCGTCCAGGAGGTTGGTGGCGTTGACCTGCAGGCGGACGCCGTCCATGGACGGATTGAGCTTTCCGAGATCGTAGCGCAGCGATGCATCGACGAAGGTGCGCGCCTCGTTGTCGAGCACCGGCGTGTTCTGGTTGTCGCCGAAGCTGGAGCCGAGATACCGGACGCCGGCGCCCATCCCCAGACCTTCCAGCGCGCCGCTCTGGAATTCGTAATCCGCCCAGAGCGAGAATGTGTGGTAGGGCGTGGAGTTCAGCTGGTTGCCCTCTGTCTCGGCAGTGAGCTTGGTGATTTTGACGTCGTTGTAGGAATAGGCGGCAATCAGGCTCAGGCCGTTGTCGAGCGAAGCGGTCGCTTCCAGTTCAAACCCGCGGGACCTCAAATCGAGCTGGCGCAGCAGGTTCACGCCGGAAGAGGTCTCGTAAACAGAGGCGTTCTCCTGGTCGATGTTGAAGAGCGACGCGGTGATCAGTGCGTTGTGATCCGGCAGCGCGTATTTGACACCGACCTCGACCTGCTCGCCGATCGTTGGCTTGGCCTGCTGCGAAGCGCCGCCGGTCGCCAGGATCACGCCCGGATTGGCGACGAAGGACGTGCCGTAGCTGATATAGGGCATGACGTTCCACGGCGTCACGTAGCCAAGCCCAATGCGCCCGGTCGTCTCGCTGTCGTCGCGCGAATAGTGCGCGAAACCGGCGGAACTATCGGTGGTGAACTCGCTGTTTAGCCAGTCGTGGCGCAGGCCCGCCATCAGCCGCCAAGCGCCATATTCGATCTGGTCTTGAGCGTAGATGCCAACCGAGTTCTGCCGCTGGGTCTCCTTGTAGGTGGTCTCCGGCGCATAGGTGAAATCGTCGGTGAAGAGGTCCGGGCCGGACCCCTGCAGCGACTTGTACTTCATATAGCTGTAGTCGACGCCGGTGATGAGCTGGTGGTCGAGCGCGCCGGTTTCGAAGTCGGTCTTGAGATAGGTGTCCGACGCAACGCCGCTGTTGTCTTCCTTCACGATGCCCGGAAAATCCGCGTAGACCCATTCCTGCTGCGTCGACAGATCCGAGAATCGCAGTTTGTGATAGAGCGTCACGTTGTCGGAAAGCGCATGCTCCAGCTCGTAGCCGATGCGCGCTTGCTCCTGGTCGAAATCGTTGAAACGCTCATCGCCGCCATAGACGGGTGTAGCGCCGATCGACGTGCCGGCCGGGCCGTACCGGTTGATGTAGCCCCAGGTGCCGCCCGTCGTCGAATCCATGTACTCGCCGAGCACGGTCAGCTTCGTGCCCTCGTCCGGCTGCCAGGTCATGGCAGGGGCAATGAAGAGACGGTCGTCCTTGATGGCGCTGATCTCGCTGCGTGCATCGCGGGCAAGACCGGTCAGGCGGTAGAGCACCGTGTTCTCCGCATCGATCGGACCCGAGAAATCGAACGCGCCCTGCACGCGGCCGTAGGAGCCATACTGCATCTCGACCTCGCGGAACTGTTCCTCCGTCGGCCGCTTCGAGATGATGTCGACGATACCGGCGGAGCTGCTCGCGCCATAGATCGATCCTGCCGGACCGCGCAGGATGCTGATCGCCTCGACGCCATAGGGTTCCAGGCGGAAGAGGCCGTTCGGGCTGCTGATCTGCCGCAGACCGTCACGGAAGATACCGGTATAGGTGAGGTCGATGCCGCGCACCTTGAAGGCGTCGAAGCGGGGTTCGGCGCCGTACTGGCCGATTCGCACGCCGGGCGTGTAGCTCACCGCCTCGCTGAGGTTCTGCGGCTTGCGGTCGTCGAGCTGCTTGCGGCTGACTGTGGACATCGATTGGGGAGTCTCGGCTACCGGCGTATCGGTCTTGGTGGCCGTGCGGCCGGACTTGGCGACATAGCCCTCCGTCTCGACGACACCCTCCACGCCCTCGGTGCCTTCGCCACCTTGGACGACCAGCGTCTGCAGCGCCGTCGCGCCATCGCTCGCGGCCGCAGGCGAGGCGGTCTGCGCCTGCGCGAAAGCGATGCCGAAGAGCGTTGATGCGCCTGCAAGCGCAGTGGTTGCGGCGAGCCTCCGTACGCCCCTGAGTGATGTCGATGTCATGGTGGCCCCTTTCCGAATTCCAGGCACGCGCCTGCCCATCGTCCGCCTGGATGTCCCCCGAGACGGCCGCGCAAGCATTGTTGAGTAAATAATTCATGTTTCCGATAAGAGAAAACCGCCCGCCATGCAATGCCGGATTTCGAAAAACCTCAATGGAAATTGGGGGGAGAATCGCTGCGTCGCGACTGTCACGCACACCGGTGCCACGCCACAGCTTGCAGGTCGTCGGAAGGCAGAGGCTTCGCGCCTCAATCCGCCCGAGGTGGTGAATCGGAGCGGCAGGGCTGCCGGCTACGGATTTCGCGCCCGGACCGACGCGTGCCTGCCCGGGCCACGCTTGAAGGCAGCCGGCTAATACCCCCTCGCCGCGCCAGCGCCGATGCGGCTGTCGGCGGCGCCGTTGTAGCGGGCGCCGCCGCCGGCCCCGATCTCGCCCATACTCTCGCCGCCGACGAGGATACCGGTCGCCTGTCCCCAGATCGTCCAGTTCTCGTCGATCTTGACGTCGTGGCCCATAGCCGAGAGCAGCTTCAGTGTGTCGGGCGAAAGCGCATAGGGCTCCATGAATACCTTGTCCGGCAGCCATTGGTGGTGGAGGCGCGGCGCGTCGACCGCTTCCTGGATATTCATGCCGTGATCGATGACGTTGAGGATCGCCTCCAGCGTGATGGTGATGATGCGTGCGCCACCGGGACTGCCGATCACCATGAAGGGCTTGCCGTCCTTGGAAATGATCGTCGGGCTCATCGAGGAAAGCGGCGTCTTGCCGGGCGCGATCGCATTCGCCTCGCCCTGCACGAGGCCGTAGAGATTGGGCGCGCCGGGCTTGGCGGTGAAGTCGTCCATCTCGTTGTTGAGAAGGATTCCGGTTCCAGGCGCCACTACGCCGGCGCCGAACGAGCCGTTCAGCGTATAGGTGACGGCGACCGCATTTCCCTCGTCGTCGATGATGGAATAGTGCGTCGTTTCCTTGCTTTCGCCGAAACCCGCCGGCATCAGCACCTCAGAGACGCCGGCCTTGAACGGGTCGATCTTGTCACGGATCTCCTTGGCATAGGCCTTGTCGACCAACTTGGCGACGGGGTTCTCGACGAAGTCGGGGTCGCCGAGCGCCGTGTTGCGATCGACATAGGCATGCCGCATCGCCTCGATCATCGCATGCACCGTCTCGGCCGAGCCGTAGCCGAGATAGGAGAGCGGATAGCCTTCGAGGATGTTGAGGATCTCGCAGATGATCACGCCCCCCGAGGAAGGCGGCGGCGAGGAGACGATGTCGTAGCCGCGGTAATTGCACTTCACCGGCTCCAACTCGCGCACTTGATATTGCTCGAAATCCTTCTTGGCGAGGATGCCGCCCTTCTCCGCGCTCGCCTTGACGATCTGATCGGCGATCGCGCCCTTGTAGAAGGCGTCCGGCCCCTTCTCGGCGATGCTCGCAAGCGAGGCGGCGAGATCGGCTTGGACCAGCCTGTCGCCGACCGCAAAGGACTTGCCGTCAGGCTTGAGGAAGATTGCCGCCGCGGCCGGGTCCTTGGCCAGCCGCTCGGTTTTGCCGATGAAGGAATCGACATCGCCCTGCTCCAGCTCGAAACCTTCGCGCGCCAGCGTTATCGCCGGCTCGATGAGCTCCTTCAGCGGCCGCGTGCCGTAGCGGCTGCGGGCGACCTCGAAGCCCGCCACCGGACCCGGCACGCCGACGGCGAGATAGCCGTCGGTGCTCCGGCCCTTGACGAGGCTACCCTTGTCGTCAAGGTACATCGTCTTCGTCGCGGCAAGCGGAGCGCGCTCGCGGAAATCGAGAAAGGTCGTCTTTCCGTCCTTGAAACGGATGGTCATGAAGCCACCGCCGCCGATATTGCCGGCGGTCGGATAAACGACGGCCAGCGCATAGCCGACGGCGACTGCCGCATCGACCGCATTGCCGCCCTTCTTGAGGACTTCGACACCGATGTCGGAGGCGAGATGCTGGGCGGTGACCACCATGCCATGCTCGGCCTTGACGGGCTCTGGGGAAGCGGCGCGGCCCATCTGCGGCGAGACCGTACCGCATGCGAGAAACAGGGCAAAGGACAGGCTCCTCAAGGCGGAACTGCGCATGCTTTCCTCCTGGATTGGCGTGGGACTACGGAAAAAGCGCGGAGTTGTCCGCCTGCGTCCCGCTTGCCCAACTATTGGGCTATTCGATGATGAAGTGTAGCATCAGGCGTTGCAGTCAAGTCCCCTCAATCGCCGGAATACCGTTCCTCGAGCCAGGGATCGCCGCGCATGTGGTAGCCGTTCCGCTCCCAGAATCCGGCCGTGTCGCGGCTGCGAAAATCGATGCGGGTCAACCATTTGGCGCTTTTCCAGAGATAAAGATGCGGCACGACGAGGCGCATCGGCCCGCCATGCGACCGGGTGATCGGCGCACCTTCCCAGGTCGTCGCAAGGATTGCGTCTTCGGCGGCGAAATCGGCGAGCGGCAGGTTGGTCGAATAGCCGTCGAAGCTCGTCAGCATGACGTATTCCGCCTCCGTCTTCGGCATCACCCGGTCGAGAAGGTCGCGCGTAGAGACCCCCTGCCAGCGATTGTCGTAGCGCGACCAGGTCGTCACGCAATGAATGTCGGAGAGGGTTTCGCTCTGCGGCAGCGATTGGAAGGCCGCCCAGTCGAGCGAAAGCGGGTGTTCGACCGCCCCGGTCACGTCGAGCCGCCACCTCTCGATGGCGATATGCGGCTGCTGCCCGAGATCGAGAACCGGCCAGTCCTTGACGAGGTGCTGGCCGGGCGGCAGGCGCTCGGTTTCGGGGCGCGCCACCCGTCCGGTCAGGAACTTGCCGGCCGCCGCCCAGCGTCGTTTTGTAGAGGTGAGTTTCGTCTCCGGTACCGGTTCGTCATTGTCCATGATGCACCCGCCGTCGCTTCCTCAAGTTGTGGCCGATTTGAGGCCCGAAATGCCGCCGCGTCAAGCAAGCCTTTCAGGCCAAATCGGCATCTACGCCTTTCGAGCTAAACCAAATGGGCGAGGCTTGGTTGACTATCGGCTTCGCCCATGACAGTCTTTGTTGCAGTGCAGCAAACCGCTTTGTCGCACGGTCACCCTGCTTGGTGGAGGTTCACTCTCTTGCGGCCGGATGAACAGCCTTCCAAATCCCTGGCTACGCCCGCGTCGGCCCTGCGGCCATCGCTCAGGCACGCCCCGAAATCGCAGGTTGCGCCGACCCGGCGCCGAGCGACCCAACAATTGCCGTCATTCTGGAGTTGATGCCTTTCGCCTCGCCCGTTCGGGTGGAGCGCCAGCGGTCACGACGAAACGTCTCTATGAAGGAGAACAGCGTATGAAGGTTCTGTTTGCCGGCGGAAACGGATATTATCCCGAATTCAGCGGCGGCGTTCAGTCGAGCACGCACCACCTCGTCCAGCAATTGCGCGAGCGTGGTCACGAGGCGGGGGTCCTGGCGGCTCTGTTCGGCGATGGCGTGTTCGGCTTCAAGCAGCGTGTCAAGCTTAAGTTGTCCGGAGAGCGCGGCGTGATGGACAGCTTTCCCGGCTATCCCGTCGTTCGCGCCTGGCACCCGTGGGAAGCGGCGGCCTTCGCCGTGAAGAAGCTGCAGCCCGACGTCGCCGTTGTGCAGTGCCACAAATCCGTGCCGATCGGCAAGGCATTGCAGGTCCATAATGTGCCGCTGGTGATCTACCTGCGAAACGTCGAGTTTCACGAGCTCGCCGGCGATTTGCGCGAACTGACCTCTGCCTCCTACATCGCCAATTCGGAATTCACCGCCCGGGCCTACAAGGAGAAATTCGGCATTGATTCGGTAGTGATCCCGCCGACGATCAACCCCGAAACCTACACGACCCGGACGACACGCGACTATGTGACCTTCATCAACCCATATAAGGAGAAGGGATTCGAGCTGGCGGTGCGGATCGCCGGACAATGCCCGGACATTCCCTTCCTCTTCGTCGAAAGCTGGAAGCTTTCCGACGACCACCGGGCGGAAATCGAGAAGATCATTGCGCCCTTGAAGAATGTGCGGCTGGAAAGCCGCACCAGCGACATGAAGACCGTCTACGGCCGAACGAAGATCCTGCTTGCGCCGAGCAAATGGGAAGAGGCCTGGGGACGGGTGGCGTCCGAGGCCCATTGCAGCGGCATTCCGGTCGTCGGCTCGCGGCGCGGAGGATTGCCGGAGGCAATCGGCGAAGGCGGTATCGTTCTCGACTATGATGCGCCGCTCGAAGATTGGACTGGTGCCATCGGGCGCCTCTGGAGCGACGATGGCGAATATCAGCGGCTGTCGCAGGCCGCCTCGGTTTTCGCCACGCGGCCGCTCATGCAGCCCACCCGGCAATTTGCGGCCTTCCTCGAGGTGCTCGAACGCGCCGCCGCGAGCCGCCCCGCTCAACTCAAGGCCTCTTGAGACGGCATGCGGGTCGGATTCGTCGTCGGTCAGTTTCCGATGCTTTCGGAAACCTTCGTCATCGGCCAGATGGCCGGCCTGTTGCGGCGCGGCTTCGAGGTCGACGTCGTCTGCAACGGCATCTCGGATTACAATTTTGCGGATCGCCAGCAGGAACCGCTTGCGACCCTGCTCGCACGAACACGTGACTGGTGGGGCCCGGCCGCGCGCCTTCGTCCGGCCATAGGCCGGCTGCCGCCGAAGCTCTACGACAAGGCCTCCACCGCGCTCGACATCTCATCGGTCGCCAGACTGAATCAATGCGACGTCATCGTCGCCCATTTCGGCCATAATGGAGCCCGCGCCGCGCGCCTCAAGAAATGGAAACGGCTCGCCCCGCCGATCGTGACGATCTTCCACGGCTATGACGTCGGCGTGCCGCTCAAGGAGCGAGGTCTCGACCGCTATAACGACCTGTTCGAGCAGGGCGCACTCAACCTGACGGTAAACGACTATTTTCGCCGCGTGCTCATCCAGGCGGGGGCGCCGGAGGCGAAGGTCGCCGTCCACCATATGGGGATCGACCTCAAGAAGATCCCCTATGAATGGAAATCCTGGCGCGGCGCGACGCTGCAATTGGTTTCCGTTTGCCGGCTGGCGGAGAAGAAGGGCGTGGAATTCGCGCTTCGGGCGCTGGCCTGGCTACACGCGGACGCGCCGGCACTCGACTGGCACTACAGGATCATTGGCGACGGCCCGCTCCGGCCGCAGCTCGAAGCGCTTGCCTCCGAACTCGGTATCGCCGGGCAGGTCTCCTTCCTCGGCAGCCTCCCTCACCAGGAGGTCAAGGAATGGCTGCGGCGCTCGCACGCCTTCGTCCTGCCGAGCGTCACCGCCCCGAACGGCGACGTCGAGGGCATACCGGTGGCGCTAATGGAGGCGATGGCCGCCGGGCTGACGGTGGTGAGTTCCACCCATTCGGGAATTCCCGAACTGATCGAGGACCGGAAGACGGGCTTTCTCGCCGCCGAAAGGGACGTCGAGACGCTGGCGAACCGGCTGCGCTTCATCGCCGAGCACCCGGACGACTGCGAGCGCATCGCTGCGGAGGCCAGACGAAAAGTCGGGGCCGAGTTCGACATGGAGGCCCTCGACGATGATTTCGCCGCAATCCTTAGTCGATTCTCCAGATCGAGGCTTGCTGCTTGAATAAAGAAAACATTCAGTTCGGCCGCGTCGCCCTTCGCGGCGGGCTGGTGACCGGCGGCGCACAGGTCGTGCGCATGGTCATCCAGTTCGTCTCGGTCGTCGTGCTCGCCCGCTTGCTGGCGCCGGAGGATTTCGGCCTCGTCGCCTCGGTGAGCCCCATCGTCGCCTTCGTCGGGCTCTTCCAGAATCTCGGCCTGCAGCAGGCGGTCATCCAGCGCAAGGAGATCGGCGAAAGAGAGCTCAACCAGGTCTTCTGGATCAGCACCCTCGTCGGCCTCGTCTGCACCCTCGTGGTCGTCGCCCTTTCGCCCGCCGTGGCCGCCTTCTACAGCGACCAGCGGATGACGGCGATCGCCATTGCCGCGGCGCTGCCGCTGCTGCTCGGCAGCCTCGCAGCCCTGCCGCTCGCGCTCATGAACCGGCATCTCAAGTTCGGGCAATTGGCGCTCAACGACGTCTATGCGGCGGTCGTGGGGCTGCTGGTCACCGCCACGGCCGCCTATTTCGGCATGGGCTACTGGTCGCTGGTGATCGGCCCGGCGGCGTCGGCCGCCGTAGCGCTTCTTGCGGCCTGGTGGGCGACGCGATGGATGCCCGGCCGGCCGGCGTTCAGGATCGACCGCGACATCATCTCCTTCGGCGCCAATCTCACTGGCTTCAATCTTGTCAATTTCTTCTCGCGCAATCTCGACAACATCCTGATCGGCAAGTTCTCCGGACCGGTCGAGCTCGGTTACTACGACCGCGCCTACAAGCTCCTGCTCTTCCCGCTGCAGAACATCACCCAGCCTTTGTCGCGCGTGATGATCCCGCTGATGAGCCGCATCCAGGAGGACAAGGCGCGCTTTCGCGATATCTATCTGCGCACCAACTGGCTGCTGGCCGCGGTCACCATGCCCGGTATTGCGGCACTGACCTTGGCCGCAAAGCCGACCGTCAGCATCCTTTTCGGTGAGCAATGGCTACCGGTCGCGCCGATCTTCGCTTGGCTGGGGGTCGCCAGCCTCATGCAGCCGGTTTCGAGCACCACCGGCTGGATCTTCATCTGCCAGGGCGAGACGAAGACGATGTTCCGCTGGGGGATCTATTCGTCGCTGACGACGGTGCTTTCCTTCGTCGTCGGCCTGCAATGGGGCGCGATCGGTGTCGCAGCCGCCTATGCGATCAGCGGCTACGTCCTGCGCGTCCCGGTGCTTGCCTGGCTCCTGCAGCGGGTCGGGCCGGTCTCGGCCAAGGACTTCCTTCTCGTCCAGGGTCTCTTTCTCATCTCGGCGCTCGCCGCCTGGATCTGCTACCGGCTGCTGCCGGACGTCCTGACCGGCAGCTCCGACTTCCTCGCCCTCGCCTCGGCGGTCTGCCTCAACTACGGGCTGGCGCTCCTGTTCGCGCTGGCCTTACGCCCGCCGCGCCAGGTCCTGTTCGACATCCTCTCGAAGGGGCTTGGAGCCCTTCGCCGATGAGTTGGCGATCAGCGGGCGGATAAGATCCGCCGCCGACATCGCCGAGGCATGTTCCTCGAGCACGGCCTTGAGGCTGACCTCACGATAGCGGTCGAGATTGCCAGCGAAGCGATCGAGCTTGCCGAGCGCCTCCTCCGGCGTCACCGTATCGATATCGAGCAGCACGTCCTCGACGCCGATGCGCTTGGCAACTTCCTTCGTCTTGAACTCGTAGGCGATCGGCAGCACCGGCGTGCCGACGCAAAGCGACATGATCATCATGTGCATGCGGGTCGCCACCACGAAATCGAGCTCCTTCGCGATTGCCATCAGCTGTTCCGGCGTGTGGAACGCCGCATCGACGGTGACGTGCTTGGCAATCTCGGGCGCCAGGCCGGAGAGGATCAGGCTGGCCGTCTTCGAATCGTCATGCGCATATTCCGCCACGCCCTGGCAGGTCGAAATGAAGGTGACCTGCTTGCCATGGTCGCGCACCAGCTGCGTGGCGATGTCGCGCACCGATTCGATGTAGCGGCCCATGCCGCCGTCGCCACCCTGGACGTAGTGCCAATGCCGCACGGAAATGCCGACGCGGCCCGTGGGCGCCGGCCGGCCGATCGTCAGCAACGCCTTGATCCGCTCCACATCGGCGAGCGCAAAGACGGAATCGGCCACCACATGGCACTTCGAGGGATCGTCGACGAGATCGAGGATGTGGTCGCGCGAACGCACGTCGCGCAACAGGATCAGCGGGCTGCGGGCGAAAATCGGCGGCAGGTTCCGGCGGTTGTAGGGCTTGGCGAAAGGTCCGAGCGACTGCGTGAAGAAGATCGTCCTCTTGCCGAGCATCTCCGCAAGCTTGAACTGGTTGATGCGCCGCTCGAGCGAATAGTTTTCGACGAGATAGGTGCCGCCGGTGGTGATCACCATATCGGCGTCCCTGTACAGCGCCAGGCTCTCTCGATCGGTGTCGCTGAAGAAACGCCTGTCGAGATAGTTGCCGCTGCCGAGATGACGCAATGCCTGGAAGACGGCCTGGTTATAGACCTGCTTCAAGGCATTCTTGACAGTATTGTCGTCATACTTGTACTTGAAGATCGATTCGGACGGCAGTTTCCGAAGCTCGATGTCCGGATACTGTTCCTTCGGATACAGTCGCGCGGCGACTTCCGGCTGGCTGTCGAACACCAGGAACTCTAGCTCCTCGTTCGCTATCGATTTCAGGATGTGCCTGATTGCCAATAGAATGGCCGCGTCGCCGGTGTTCAAGCAGACGGTATTTTCGACTACAACTTTCATGTTCAGTCATCCCCGTGTGTAAAGCCTTGCAGACATGGGAGGAATGTCGCCGGCTTGCAGCTTGCGAGAGGTATCGTCCGCATCCCACGGACAACCCGCAATAGCGTTCTGTCGCGAAGTTTTGGTGAATTCATGGCCGTTCGACGAGACGTCGTTCAATTGCCGGGACGACGGCGGTGGGATGGCGCCAATAGCGACCCTCCGTGCGGTCGATACGCGGCTTTCCGTATCGACCCAAATCCGCCCGAAGGACGCATTGGAGTATCCGCTCTTACGCGACCGCTCCTTGCTCTTGAGCAGCCGGCGCAGCCCGCATTTTCGCATACCGGGACAGCGCGATCTTGATTGCGACGAGGATGGGCGCGGCTATGACAAACAGCAGCGCGACAGCGTTGAACGCCGTGTCGAAGGCAATCACGGTGGACTGACCTGTCACGACCCGGCCGAGAAGGCTGGTCGCTGCCCGGCCAGCGGCCGCGGCGTCCATGCCTTTGGCCGTCAGCATCGCGGTCGTGGTCGTCAGCCGCTCGATGACCGCGGGGCCCCCTGCGGTGACGTTGGCACCGAGGACCGCGACATTGGCGACGACATTATGGTCGATCAGCGTCTGGAGTGCGGCCACTCCGATAAGCCCGCCCAGCTGACGGCCGGTATTGAACAGGCCGATGCCGGAGGCGAGATTTCGGTTGTTGAGGTTGCCGAAAGCGATCAGCGTGATCGACAGAAACAGGAAGCCAAGGCCGAGGCCGCGCAGCAGG
>NZ_NWTH01000043.1:0-39855 GCF_002531555.1 Sinorhizobium sp. BJ1 | reverse complement strand
CCTTCACCCGGATCTTGACGTTGAAGTCGACGACCCGTTTCACCGTTACTAGGATTTTCATGGATTTCTTCCCTCCAGCAGCGTTCGCAGGAAAATGCGCCTTAACAGAGCGGCCTGATTGTCGGTTGGCGACATCGATACGCGTTTTTTCTCCAATTACAATCGCCAACCACGACGCTAAATCGATATAAGCCGAAGACTTTCATTAACGTTTACGTACACGTAGGAAAAGGTCTGGCAAGCCGTCAATCGGGACGCTCAGCAGAAACGTTCCTCTACCCAGGAGAGCCGAGTAATCCGTTGAAATTGCAGCGCATAAGCCGGCAGGTCGAGGTGATCCGCTCGGCTCCTCAGGTCGGGCGGCCCCAAGGGGTAGGCGGCTTTTGCTTGCCCGGCAGCGGCGTATCCGTGCCCTCGGGCGGTCCCGACTGGTGCTCCACGGCGCGTGGGCTGACGATCGTGCGGTCGAAAAGCGGCACGCCACGGCGTCGCAAAATGACGACGAGGGCGAGACCGGCAATGATGCCGCCGACATGGGCGCTCCAGGAGACGCTGCCGCCTGGATCGACAGCGAACATGTAGAACTGCTGGCCGATCCAGAAGGCAAGCGGGATGGCGGCGGGCAGCGGCAAGGGAATGCGGAAGAGCACGAGCACCCACACCCGAACCTTGGGATGCAGCAGGAAATAGGCTGCGACGACGCCGGAGACGGCGCCGGAGGCGCCGATCAGCGGCGCTTCCGAGGCGGGATCGATCAGCCCATGCGCCAGCGCGCCGGCGGCGGCGCACAGCAGATAGAACAGAAGGAAGCGGAAGTGCCCCAGCGCATCCTCGACATTGTCGCCAAAGACCCAGAGAAACAGCATGTTCATCGCCAGATGCGAGAGGTCGCCATGCAGGAAGGAATAGGTGACGAAAGTGAATTCGTCCGGCACGACCACAAGGGACGGATCGAGAATGGCGTAGTCGAACACGATCGCCGGGATGTAGCCGAAACCGAGGACGGTGGCATTGGCGAATTCTTCGGTGGCGATCGGGCCGGTGACGAGCCAGACGGCGAAATTGACGGCGATTAGGGCGACCGTCACATATTGCATGTCGATATGCTTCAGGGCGTTCCTGTCGTGCAGCGGTATGAACATGCGATCCCCGAAGCGTGATTTTGCGCGAGCTTATCTGTTCCTGCCCGGAACCCAAAGGACGTCGGCTTGCCCCATGTCGTTCGCCCATCGGGCGGCGACGAACAGGAAGTCGGAGAGCCGATTGATATAGGCGACCGCCTCGCGGCTGACGATCTCGCCGTCAGTTTCAGCAAGCGCCACCATCTGCCTTTCGGCGCGACGGGCGACGGTGCGGGCCGCGTGCAGCGCCGCGGAAGCGGCGCTGCCGGCGGGCAGCACGAAGGAGCGCAGGGGCTCGAGATCCGCGTTCAGCCGGTCGATCTCGGCTTCGAGGCGGGCCACCTGGGCGGCGACGATCCTCAGCGGCTCGTAGTCCTGCTTCTCGCCGGTCTCGGGTGTCGCGAGATCCGCACCAAGATCGAAAAGGTCGTTCTGGATCCGCATCAGCATCTGATCGAGATCGGAGCTGTCGCCGGTATGCTGGCGGGCCAGGCCAATGAAGGCGTTTGCCTCGTCGACGCTCCCATAGGCATCGACGCGGAGGTCGCTCTTCGAGCGGCGCGGGCCGGTGACGAGACCGGTCGTGCCGTTATCGCCGGTTCTGGTGTAGATCTTATTTAGCTTGACCATCGTAGCGTTCAGCTCGGCCGGCCGCCGCCGGTGACCCACAGCGTCAGCATGATCAGCACGAGTGCCAGCGCCTGCAGCGCGATGCGCGTCTGCATCAGCTTGTTGGACGTGTTGCCGCTGCCGCGCCGGGCCATGTTCAACAGGCCGCGGATGAGCACGATCGCAACCAGGCCCATGACGAACAAGGTCACGGCGGTAAGAAAACTGGGCATGGCGTCACTCCTTGTGTTTGATGTGCATATCGTTGTCCCAATACCGCTGCCCACTTTAGGGCGACATGCACCGAGTTCGATCAGCCGAGCCGGCCGATGATACGATAGAACAGTGCCGCCGGCAGGAGTTTCTTGAGCAGCACACCCTGTTTGGCGGGCCTTGTGACAACATAATGCGGCCTGGGACGGCGTGCCGTCAAAGCGTGTTTCAACACGTGATAGACGGCCTCCGGTCCGAGCTTGCCAGGCGCCGGCTTGCTCTCGCCGCGCAGACGTTTCATCTGCTTCTCGTACTCCGCGCGGTGGACGGAATTCTTGAGATCGATGAAGCGCTCGACATAGGCGATGGCGTTGGTGGTGAACTTCGACGTGATCGGCCCCGGCTCGATCAGGCTGACGCCGATGCCGCTGCCGGCAAGCTCCATCCGCAATGTCAGCGACAGTGCCTCGAGAGCGGATTTCGAAGCGTTGTAGGCGCCGCGCCAACGGTAGGGGAGGAGGCCGAGAATCGACGAGCACTGCACGATGCGGCCTCGGCCACGGGCCCGCATCGCCGGTATGACGCGGCGGGTCAGGTCGTGCCAACCGATCACGTTGGTTTCGAGCTGCAGCCGCAGCGCCTCCGTCGGCAGGTCCTCGACCGCCCCGGCCTGGCCATAGGCGCCATTGTTGAAGAGCGCGTCGATCCGCCCTCCACTGCGCGCCATCACGGCTTCCACCAGCGCGGCGATCGTCTCCGGCCGGGTATAGTCCATGATGAAGGTTTCGATGCCTTCCTGTTCCAGGTCCGCCTTGTCTTCCACCCGGCGGACGGTCGCGAAGACACGCCAGCCGTCCCGCTTCAGTGCCCGTGCGCAATAGGCGCCGATGCCCGACGAGCAGCCGGTGACAATGATGGTGGGACGTTCAGACATCCGGTCGATTCCTGTAGAAATACACATGTCGTTTCCCATATTCACGGTTGGGATACAATTGAATTGCGCCCACTGCCTTTGGAGGTGGCGGCGCGCCGCCGCGGGCATCGCGCACAGCCGATCATGCGGAATGCGCGGGCACCACAGGAGACGGAATGCCAGCATCGCTTCGCATCATCTGGAAGGTCGTGTTCGATGCGCTCTGGCATTTCAGCGAAGACGACGGCTGGGCGATGGCGAGCCACGTGGCCTTGTCTTCCCTGATGGCGGTTTTTCCCTTCCTGATCTTCGGCACGGCGCTCGGCAGCTTCCTAGGGGCCGATCAATTCGCCGTGACGGCCGTCCACCTGATCTTCGACGCCTGGCCCGAGTCGATCGCAAAGCCCGTCGCCGACGAGATCGTCGAGGTGCTGACCATTCAGCGCAGCGGGGTGCTGACCCTTTCCGTCGTCGCGGCCGCCTATTTCGCATCGAACGGCGTCGAGGCGCTGAGGATCGCGCTCAACAGGGCCTATCGCGTGGCCGAAAGTCGCCCCTGGTACATTACCCGGCTCGCCAGCCTCGGTTTTGTGCTTGCCGGCGTTCTTATTCTCGCCGTTGTCAGCATTCTGCTGGTTGCCGTTCCGCTCGCCGTCCGCAATGCCGACCAATGGATTCCCTGGCTCGACGCCGTGCTTGCAACCGTCGACAATTGGGGACTGGCACTGGCACTCGTGATGCTGACCGGCGGACTTCTGGTGTCGCATCTGTGGCTGCCTGACGGACACCGCAAGGTCATCGACGTCCTGCCCGGCATCCTGCTGACGCTGCTCCTGTGGTCGATCGGTGCCTATGCCTTCGCATCCTATCTGGCGACCTTCTCCAACTACGTGGCGACCTATGCCGGTCTCGCCTCGGTTGTCGTCGTGCTGGTCTTCCTCTACATGATCGGCGCGATCTTCATCATCGGTGCCGAGATCAATGCCGCGATCCTGAAATTCAGGGTAAAGCGCATGGTCGCACGCAGCTTCCAGGCGCGGGGCGATGGACCGCCTTCCCTTTAGGAAGATTCTATGTCGCGTTGAGGACCGTGGCGCGCAGGTCCGACGCCGAGCGCCCGGCGGCGCGGAACGCGGCAATGCCGGTGTCCCCGTTGCTCTTCGACAGCTTCGTGCCGTCTGCACCGAGGATGAGACGGTGATGATGGTAGACCGGCTCGGGCAGGTCCAGAAGCCGTTGCAGCAAGCGGTGGATGGACGTCGCGTGGTAGAGGTCACGGCCGCGCACGACATGCGTGATGCCTTGCAGGGCATCGTCGACCACCACCGAAAGATGATAGCTCGAGAGCGCGTCCGTGCGCGACAGGACGACGTCGCCCCAAGCAGCCGGATCCGCGGCGATCAGGCCTGCTTCGCCGGCAGGACCAGCCCCCGTTTCGCGCCATTTGATCGCCTCGGCAAGGCGGCCCGCGGCCTTCGCCACGTCGAGGCGCCAGGCGTGGGGACGGCCGCTGGCGATGAGCGCCTCCTGCTCGCTCGCCGACAGGTCACGCTCGCGGCCCGGATAGAGCGGCGTTCCGTCCGGGTCGCGCGGCCATGCCTGCCCGCTCGCCTCTGCAGCGGCCACCGCCGCCTTGATCTCGCCGCGGCTCATGAAGGAAGGGTAGACGAGGCCCATGTCTCGCAAGCGCTCGAGCGCTGCCGCATAGAGTTCGAGATGATCGGATTGGCGCCGCACCGGCCGTTCCCAGCTCAGCCCCAGCCAGGCGAGGTCCTCGAAGATCGCCGCTTCGAATTCCGGACGGCAGCGCGCCCGGTCGATATCCTCGATCCGCAGAAGGAAACGTCCGCCCATTGCGCTCGCCATGTCGTGATTGATGATAGCCGACAGGGCGTGGCCGAGATGCAGCAGGCCGTTCGGGCTCGGGGCGAAGCGGAAAACCGGTTGTGCTGGCGGTGGAACGGGCATCGTGCTCCTTTGCCACGGAACCGGTATAAAGGTCATCCGCTTTCTACAGCGCCGTTCGTCTTTTCAGACGCACAAAGGATGCTGTAGCACTTTGAATTGCTGCATGTTTTTTCCGCGAGTCGGCCGCGATTCATGGAACATGCAGTAGGAGGGCGCATGCGGATCATTCGGACGATCGATGATGTCGAGGCTGGGCTGGTCGGCCTGGTGATGCTCGACGCGCGCCTCGAGCACGTCATCGACAAGGCCGGGCCGGTGCCGCTCCGGCGCACCGATCCGGGTTATCGCGGCCTGGCCAATATTATCGTTTCGCAAATGGTCTCCAAGGCGAGCGCGGCGGCGATCTGGAAGCGCATGGAAGGATCGCTCGGCGAGATCAGCGCTGCGGCCGTGCTTTCCCTTGAGGACGACGATTGCCGGCAGTTCGGTCTTTCCCGCGCCAAGGCCGATACTTTGCGGCGCGTGGCGGCAGCGACCGTGGCCGGCGAGATCGATCTCGACGGCATCTGCGACATCGAGGCGGCCGCCGCGATTCACGAGCTGACGGCGATCAAGGGCGTCGGACGCTGGACGGCGGAGGTCTATCTGCTCTTCTGCGCCGGCCATCCGGACGTCTTCCCGGCCGGCGATGTGGCGTTGCAGAACGCGATCGGCCATGCGCTCGGTTTCGAGCTGCGTCCGAGCGCGAGCGAGGTCGATTCGCTCGCCACCACTTGGTCCCCCTGGCGGAGCGTGGCAGCAAGGCTTTTCTGGGCCTATTATGCGCGTGAGATGCGGCGTGATGCGCTGCCCGTGACGTCTTGAAGGAAAAAGCGAATCCTTTGTTGGGTTTTTCTTTCTGGCTTCACAATCCTGTCGCAACGCGCCTAATATAGAAGATGCAGATGCCGAATCGCTCAGGAGAATACGCTTGACGATTGCAGTCTCACCTCAGGCCCTGCCGGCGCTTGTGCTGAACGCCGACTATCGGCCGCTGAGTTACTATCCCTTGTCGCTCTGGTCCTGGCAGGACGCGATCAAGGCGGTCTTTCTCGACCGTGTGATAATCCTTGCCGAGTACGAACATTCCGTCTCCTCGCCAAGCTTCTCGATGCGGCTGCCAAGCGTCGTCTGCCTGAAGAGCTATGTCCAGCCTTCGCGCTTTCCCGCCTTCACCCGGTTCAACGTCTTCCTGCGCGACAGGTTCGAATGCCAGTATTGCGGCTCCCCCGACGATCTGACCTTCGACCATGTGGTCCCCCGCGCCCACGGCGGCCAGACGACCTGGGAAAACGTCGTGGCGGCCTGTTCGCCCTGCAACCTGCGCAAGGGCAGCAAGCTGCCGAAGCAGGCGCACATGTTCCCGCATCAGAGGCCGTATCAGCCGACGGTGCAGGATCTGCACAACAATGGGCGGCTTTTCCCGCCGAACCATCTGCACGATAGCTGGATGGACTATCTCTACTGGGATGTCGAGCTGCAGCCATAAGGCGGCAGCCTCCTATCCAGGAGAGTTCGAAGCGATTTCTTCCTGTCCCCTGTGGTCGGACACTGCGCGTTGGTGTGCGTGGGCGCGAGCTTACGCCCTGGCGGCGCCGCGAAGCGCGATCGCCGCCAAGATCAGGCTGGCGATCACATTCCAGCCGGCGAAGGACAGGCCAAGGATGCGCAAGGCGGCGTCCGTGCAGGAGGGGGCGTGCTTGGCGTCGAGATCGCCGAGCAGATCGCCGACATTGGAGGAAATTCCCTGGGCGGTCGTCGCGCAGGTCGACGGGCCTTCCCAGAAATGCCATTCGGCACCGGCGTGATAGACGCCGATCCCGGCGCCAACAAGCATCAGGATGCCGACGATCCCGAGCAGCGCGCGGGTCGTCCAGGCCGGCAGCTTCAGGACGCTGGTGAGAATGGCGAGTAGGCCGAGCGGGATGGCGTAATAGTAGGGATCGCGCTGCAGCAGGCAGAGCGCACAGGGGATGTAGCCGCCGATATGCTCGAAACCGAGCGCACCGCCGATGGTTGCCGCCATGCCGAGCGTGACGAGTCCGGCGAAAATCAGTTGCTGGCGTTGCGCGACGGAAGCCTCGATCATCAATACCTCACAGCAGGCGGATGGACGCTGCCGGCGCAGCCCGTCCAAGCGATGCCGTCTTCTAATGTAGGAACGATCCCGCTGTAAATCGCCGGCACAAACGTCGGGCTGCACGCTTTTGTGATCGGGGTCGCGGAAATCTCAAATTGGCGGTTGACCGACGCGAAAACGATCGTGTAAATCGCAAACCGCTGACATCGCCCAGCCTTGCCCCATTGGCGGAATTGGTAGACGCGCTCGACTCAAAATCGAGTTCCCAAAAGGAGTGCTGGTTCGACCCCGGCATGGGGCACCAATACATAAATTCGGCTCTGTTTTTGTTGTATTTTTTGCCTCTAAATGTCCAGAAAGCTTTTACCCCTCTAAAAAAGCTGGACACTTTTGTTCCGTATTTGATCGGCCCTATTCGTCTTCGAAATCCTTGTTCATCAGCCCAACAGCGCTCTTGGCGAGACGCTTTTGGTTTGCTGCCTTCGTGTATCTGGTGACCTCCTTCGAGGTCGTGTGTCCCGTGATTGACATGATCTGATGCTCGGTCGCGCCGCGGTCGGCGAGCCGGCTGGCTGCTGCCTTGCGCAGCCCATGCGAACTGCAGTGCGGTAGGCCTGCCTCGTTGCACCGCTTCCGAAACCAGTTCCCGAATCCGTTGGCGGTGAATGGCCGATTAAACTCGGTCACCAAGAAAGTGAGATCGCCGCGGGGGCTGGCATCGATGACGCTCTGCAACTCCGGATGAATTGGGATCTCTAAAGTGATCGGCTTGCGATTGCGGTTCCTCTGCTGAGTGAATTTCAGCCATCCGTTCGTGACATGCTGCTTCCCGAATAGCACGACGTCGCTGCGGCGCTGGCTGGTGTAAAGCATGAGTGCGAGCGCGAGCCGTGCCTTAGTGCCGATCGGATGTCGCTCCTCGAAAGCTGCAACCTCCTCTTCGGTCCATGAATGGTATCCGTCGCCGCTCTGCGGCGTGATGCCGTTAGCGGCAGATATGTATTTCCGGGACCGTTGGATCCCACCATATGGGGCTGCCGCAGTGGATGCATTTCGTGGCTGCCTTGGGTAGCTTTAGCCAAGAACGACGCCACGCGGCGCTTCTTTCCTCTCGCACGTTAATCGCATCGTCGCGGCGCTTCATCTCTGCCGCTCTCTCTTCGTCGGTAACTCATACTATACATTCCCTTCCGTCTCGCTCCCCTCGTCGAGCTCATGAACGGCCAGAAAGCCGTACTGCTCAAGCCACTCTCGAATGATGAGGCGGATTAGCTCCTCTCGCATCATCTCAAGCTCTTCGCAGGCGGCCGCAATCGCCGTCTCGAGGTCGTCGTCGAAGGTCATCATTCCGCGCAGCCTACTGCCAGAGCCCTTTTGTGTGCTCGGGGTCTACTTCCCGCAAAACATGTTGCTGGTCACGACCCACGATGACCATGACCAATCCACCAAGGAACGCGATGCTGCAGAGGATCAAACCAAGCGAAGGCAGCAACGGTTCGCGGCCGTAGGTTTGAGCCAACTCGTTGATAAGCCCACCAGTAGCAGGCGGCCTCAAGGATCGGGCTGAAGATGAACAACAGGGCGCCCATCTTGCCAGGCGAGTTCAGACTTTGCGAACTCTATATCTCGATGCGTCCCCTTATCATCATCGACCATGCCCGCCTCCCACGCAAATACAACCGAGAGGTCGTAGGGTCGCACAGCGCCGGTTGCAATCAAGGATCAGGGCGCCACTCAAAGGGGTTAGGGATGGAGGCGACTTTTCCTGCCGTTCCTGTCAGGTATCGGGAGATCATCGAAACCCCCTCCAACACCCGTCCAGAGCTTCATCTGGTGCGGCTCATTTGGCCTTGATCACATACCGAAGGGCATCTTCGTCTCTCACTCCCGACTGGAACAACTCGATGAGCCTTCGGGCGATGGTATCGGCCTTTTCACTGTCGATTGTGATGTGCCTGGCTTCGAGCTCCTCGTCGAGAATGCCTTGGAGTAAGGTGACGTCTTCAGGCCTGAGGGGAAGAGAGTAGAAATCGTTAATCGCATACATTGCGCAACTCCCATAGATTGGGGCGAAAGCGCGATGATCTCTCAGCCAGCGGCGCCCGTGCAACTAGCCGCTGATGATCACAGTGTGCGCTTCAATTGTGGCTGTGCATAGATCCGGCCGGCGCAACAAAAAAGGCCGGGCTGAAGCCGACCTTCCGTCATCGCCTCCCGCCGCTGCCAGTACATCCGTGGTCAACGACGCGAGGCGTATGAATGCCTCTAATGTAAGCGCTGATTGAATTTTAATCAAATCGGATTCAAAACAGGGCTGGACACTTTTCGGAAAAGCCGAATGATTTCGCGTGAAAGTCTGGTGTTCAGAGCCATGCTAGGTCATTGAAAAAATAGAATTTATTCACACCAGCATGGGGCACCAACACCGCCTGCACAGTCGAATCCAGGATTGCCCAGCCCGCACCCATTGAATTTCATGGGGCGGAGATGTTAGCTGCTGCAGCAAATTTCTGTCGCGGCAGGGCCATGTTACCGAAGATCGAGAGCTATGAGGAACTCTATCGCGAATTTCGCTGGCGGATTCCGGAGGCGTTCAACATCGGCGTCGCCGTCAGCGATACGTGGGCGGCGCGGGATGCGGAGCGTGTCTGCCTTCAGCATTTCAGCCCCGACGGCGCGCATCGGTCGCTGACCTATGGTGCCTTTGCGGCCCGCTCCTCGGCCTTTGCCGGCGGGCTTGCCGCGCACGGCATCAAGCCGGGCGATCGCGTCGCCATCCTGCTGCCGCAGGGTTTCGAGGCGGCGATCGCCCATGCGGCGATCTATAAGCTCGGCGCGGTCGCCCTGCCGCTCGCGCTGCTCTTTGGGGTCGAGGCGCTCGAGTACCGGCTGCGCGATGCGGGGGCGAGGGCGATCGTCACCAACCGGTTCGGCTACGAGCGGCTTGCGGCGATCCGGGGCGCGCTGCCGAAGCTTCGGCTGGTCGTGCTTGCGGAAGAGGAGGAACTGCCCGGCACGGTGCTTTTCGATGATCTGGTAGCAGGCGAAGGCAGTTTTGCTGCCGCCGATACCGGGCCGGACGATCCGGCTCTGATGATCTATACGTCCGGGACGACCGGGCCGCCGAAAGGCGCCTTGCACGGCCATCGCGTGCTGCTCGGTCATCTGCCCGGCTTTCAGTTCCACCATCACTTCCTGCCGCAGCCGGGCGACCGGATGTGGACGCCGGCCGATTGGGCCTGGGCAGGCGGTCTTCTCAACGCGCTCTTGCCGTCGCTGTTCTTCGGCGTGCCGATGGTCTCCTCGCCGGCGCAGAAGTTCGATCCGCACATCGCGTTCCGGATCATGGAAGAGATGGACGTGCGCAACGCGTTCATTCCGCCGACGGCACTCAGACTGCTGAAGTCCGTCGATCGCCCGCGCGCCCGCTACAAGCTCAATCTGAGGACGATCGCCTCGGCGGGGGAAGCGCTCGGGCGAGAGACCTTCGAATGGGCGAGAGAGGCGCTCGGCATCGAGGTCAGCGAATTCTACGGTCAGACGGAATGCAACATCGTCATCTCGTCGGCAGCCGACCTCGGCGTCCTGAAACCCGGCTCGATGGGCAAGGCCGCACCTGGCCACGAGGTGGCGATCATCGACGGCGAGGGTCGGGTGCTGCCGCCGGGCACGACAGGGCAGGTCGCCGTCAGGCGCCCCGATCCGGTGATGTTCCTCGGCTATTGGCGAAATGACAAGGCTACCGAGGCGAAGTTCATCGGCGACTGGATGACGACCGGCGACCAGGGCGTCATGGATGCGGAGGGCTATTTCACCTTCTTCGGCCGCGACGACGACGTCATCACTTCGTCCGGCTATCGCATCGGCCCAGGCGAGATCGAGGATTGCTTGGCGGGGCACCCGGACGTCCAGATGGCCGCGGCGATCGGCAAGCCGGATCCGATCCGCACCGAGATCGTCAAGGCCTATGTGGTGCTGAAGCAGGGCGTGGCGGCCGATGACGAGACTGCGGCTGCGATCCGCGGTTGGGTCAAGAACAGGCTGTCGATGCACGAATATCCGCGCGAGATCGAATTCGTCGACAGCCTGCCGCTCACCACCTCGGGCAAGGTGATCCGGCGGCTCCTGCGGGAGAGGGCCGCAGCGGAGATCACCGCGGTTTTTGAAGAGGTACGCTGAAAGCGGAAAGACGACTACCCCCCTCTGGCCCGCGGCCATCTCCCCCACAAGGGGGAGAATACATGCCGCTCGCTCCGCACCCTTTTGGAGCGTTCCGCTTGAGTAGCCTTTCCATTGAAGTAAGCGGCCTGCCGCGACTCTGTCCCCCCTTGTGGGGAGATGACCGGCAGGCCATAGGGGGTGGCCTCATCGGCCTAGTTCCAAGCGGTCTGCGACCTAGCGGCCCGCCAGCGCGCGGATCTTCTCGCGCAGCAGCCGCGCCATGTTGCGGGTATTGCGGTAGAGGTGGAGCTGGGCGGCGACCTGGCGCACGTCGCGGTCGCGATTCTGCTGCAGGCCGATCACCAACGTGCCCATCTCCTCGCGCTCCTGCCAGAAGCGGGCGATCATCGGATGGTCGGGCACGGCGCAGGAATCCGAGCGGGCGATATTGGCGTCGTCGAGGTGCCATTCGGTGATTTCGGCCAGCAGCAGCTTGCCCGGCGAATATCTCGCATAATTCTCGTTGTAGGCAGTCTTCCACGTATAGGCCTCGCCGGCCATCATGAGGACGACCATAGCGGCGATCGCCTTGCCATCGAGATCGAGCGTATGGATACGGACGCTGTCGGCCTCGGCGAGATTGGTGATCGCTTCTCTCGCGAAGGCGGCGCGGAAGCGGTCCATGATCATGGCGGTGCGCTCGCGACCCTTCCAGCCGGACGCCTCGAGGGCCAGAAACTCTTCGAGACGCCAGCGGATTTCCTCCGGCCGACGTGCGACGCTATAGGCGAGCTCACCGTGTTTCCCGAGATTGTTCCACTGGCGTCTCAGTTCCTTGAAATGCCCGCGGCTGATCGCCTGGCGCAGATAGGTCGGCCCGTCGAGCAGGCTTTCGAGCATCGGCCGCTCGAAGGTGTCGGTGACCGTCAGCGGCAGGTTCTCGCCGATCGCGACGGCGCGGGCGAGCTGCGCGAACTTGCCCTTGAGCCGCACATCCGGGAGCACCAGCACCTGCGGCAGGCCCGATGAGGGGGCGGCAAGCGCCGTATAGAGGTTGCTGATCGTCTCGGCGGCATCCTCCCCATCGAGGAGCGGCACGCCGAGCGGGCCGAAGGGATTGGACCAGCCGCGAATGATCGGCGCGCCGATCGAGAATCCCGGCTTCTCGATCGAAAAGGGCATGAGAAAGCGCAGCCGGGTGCTGCGTTCGTTATGGTCGCGGATGACGGCGAGGCGGATGACCCGGTCCTCCAGCCGCGGCATGGCCGGTGCCAGGAAGCGGCCGGTGAAGAAGACGTTCGGCTCGATCGCCCGGTTGGACAGAAAATCGAGCTCGCGCTGCAGTTCGTAGCCGGACCGGGCCGGATAGATGGCGAGATGCCGCCCGGGCCGTCCCACCATCGAGGTCCGTTCGGCCTGCGCCGGGTCAAGGCCCGCCTGCGCCAGGCCGCCGAGCAGGCGGTCCGCCCTTCCGTTCGCATCTCCCGGGAACTGGATGTTACCGCTCATGGCTTGATCGCCTCGTTCTTGTCATGACCGCTCCTTGTGCCGGCAAACGCCAGGAGCGTGAAGCCAAAGGTGTGTCTCACCGCGACATGCAGGATTGCGGCTTCCGCGAACATCGCGCCGGCGGTCGCTGAGGCCGCTCCGGTCAGGCCGAAAAGCGGAATGAGCGTGACGTTCAGTGCGACATTGGTGCCGAGCGCGGCCGCATAGAGGATGACGCAGAGCTTTTGCCGCCCGGCCATCGTCAGCAGGGTCTCGGCAGGGCCGACAAAGGCCTTGGCGAGGATGCCGGCGAGCAGGATCGCCATCAAGGGTGCGCCGGCCGGGAAGGCCGGACCGAACAGCGACAGCAGCAGCGGGCCCGACAGCACGACTGCGCAGCCGATCGCCAGCGACGGCCAGAACGACCAGCGGGCGCTCTCGATGGCGATCTCCGCCAATTGGTGCCGGTCGCGCGCGGCCATGGCCGCCGCAAAGCGCGGGCCGGCAGCCGCCCTGACCGCGAACATGACGAAATGGACAAGCGCCATCGTCTTGGCCGCGGCAAAATAGATCGCCACCTCGTCGGGCTTCACATACAGGCCGACGATCACGACGTCCGAATTGGTCAGCAGGAAGCCGAAACCGTCGACGAGGAATATCGGAATGGAGACCCGCAGCCAGCGGCCAAGTTCGATTTTCATCGGCCCTCGAACGTAGTGCCGGTCGAGCCGCCAGACCATCGCGGCGAACTGCCCGAGCGTCGTCGCATAGGTCGCCGCCAGCGCTGCGGCCATCGCCGTCGTCGCGTCGTGCGGCAGGCCGGCGATTGTCGCCAGGAGCATGAAGGCGAGGATCAGCAAGGGCCGGATGATATAGGTCGGGCTCATTGCCGCAATCGGCCAACTATGGGCCCGGGCCGTGCCATCCATCACGTCGCCGAGGGCAATCATCGGCAGGGTGAAGAGGCCGAGAAAGAGCGGGACGATGTAATAGCCTTCGATCGCCGCGCCGAAGAGCCACAGACCAGCCGCTCCGAAGGCGGCAAAGGCGCTTGCGGAAAGGAGCGCAAAAATGCGCGCCGTCGTCGTCAGGCCGCGAATTTCCGCAAGCGCGGAGGCGGTGCTGTATTCCGGCAGGAAGCGGATGACAGCCGCGTGCAGTCCGAGGCAGCAGAGATTGCCGAAAAGGACAGCCATCACCCAGACGAAGATGAAGATGCCGTATTCGAACTCCCCCAGCAGACGCGCCAGGAAGATCTGCGAAATAAAGGCTATTGCCGCGCTGAGAATGCGGATCGCAAAGGCGATCAGGGCCATTCGCTGCGCGCGGCTGCGGGAATCGGAGCCGGTGAGCGTGGGCAGAAGCCGCTGCAGCGAAGGTGACAGGCGGTGCCTCAGCGCCGACGGCAGCATTCGTCCGGCCGTTTGACATACCGCCATCAACACGAAGACACCCTGAGATTACGCAATACAGGGCATCACTTCTGCCAGAACAGCGTTAACAAACGGTTCAGCAGCCTGCGGTCTGCTCTCTCAGGTCGGAGCCGATTCGAGGAAAGACATGCCGCCCGCAGCGACCTTCGTGCCGCCGAAACGGCGCACGACGTTGTAGATCGCTGGATGCGAAAATGCCGCCCGGGGGCGGCAATTCCTCAAGCTTCGTAGATTCCGTGGCAATGCTTGTATTTCTTGCCCGAACCGCAGGGGCACGGCTCGTTGCGCGCCACTTTGCCCCAGGTGGAGGGCTCGGCCGGATTGCGACTTGCCGGCGCGGCGGCGAGAAGCGGCGCCTGCGCGAAATCGTCCTCGCCGGTAATCGGGTCGATGTGGTGGCCCTGCATCGGCGGCAGCGGCTGCGGCTCCTGCGGCGACTCGCGCACCAGTTCGACGCGCATCAACTGGGCCGAGACCGCCTGGCGGAGATTGACGAGCAGAGCCTGGAAGAGCTCGAAGGCCTCCGACTTGTATTCCTGCAGCGGATCGCGCTGGGCGTAGCCGCGGAAGCCGATGACGGAACGGAGATGGTCGAGGTTGACGATATGCTCGCGCCAGAGGTGGTCGAGCGTCTGCAGGACCACCGAGCGTTCGACATATTGCATGATCTCCGGTCCGAAGCGTTCCGCGCGCTCGGCGGCAGCCTTGTCGGCGGCGGCCGTGACGCGCTCGAGAATGTCGTCCTCGGCGATGCCTTCCTCGGCGGCCCATTCGGTGATCGGGAGATCGAGGTTGAGATATTGCTGGACGTCGGCCTTGAGGCCCTCGACATCCCATTGCTCGGCATAGGCCCGCTCGGGAATGCGCTTGCCGACGATGTCCTCGATTACTTCGTTGCGCATGTCGGTGACCGTGTCGGTGACATTCTCCGCATCCATTAGTTCGATGCGTTGCTCGAAGATGACCTTGCGCTGGTCGTTGAGCACGTCGTCATATTTCAGCAGGTTCTTGCGGATATCGAAGTTGCGGGCCTCGACCTTCTTCTGGGCGCGTTCGAGCGCCTTGTTGATCCAGGGATGGACGATCGCTTCGCCCTCCTTGAGGCCAAGCTTCTGCAGCATGCCGTCCATGCGGTCGGAGCCGAAGATGCGCATCAGGTCGTCCTGTATCGACAGGTAGAACTTCGAGCGGCCCGGGTCACCCTGACGGCCGGACCGGCCACGCAGCTGGTTGTCGATGCGGCGGCTTTCGTGCCGTTCGGTGGCAAGGACGTAGAGGCCGCCGGCGGCGAGCGCCTTCTCCTTGAGCTTCTGCACTTCTTCGCGGATCGCCTTTTCACGCGCTTCGCGTTCCGGGCCCGGCTCGACGTCGGCCAGCTCCTGCTGGATGCGCATGTCCGGGTTGCCGCCGAGCTGGATGTCGGTGCCGCGGCCGGCCATGTTGGTGGCGATCGTGACGGCGCCCGGCACGCCGGCCTGGGCGACGATAAAGGCTTCCTGCTCGTGATAGCGGGCGTTCAGCACCTGGAACTTCGAGAAGCCGCTCTTCTTCAGCATGTCGGCGAGCAGCTCGGATTTCTCGATCGAGGTGGTGCCGACAAGCATCGGCTGGCCGCGCTCGTTAGCCGCCTTGATCTCGTCGATGATCGCCTTGTATTTCTCGCCCGCGGTCCGGTAGACCTCGTCGTCCTCATCGAGGCGCATGATCGGCAGGTTGGTCGGGACTTCGATCACTTCGAGGCCGTAGATATTGCCGAATTCCTCGGCTTCCGTCGCTGCCGTACCGGTCATCCCGGCCAGCTTCTCGTACATCCGGAAATAGTTCTGGAAGGTGATCGAGGCGAGCGTCTGGTTCTCGGGCTGGATCTGCACCTTTTCCTTGGCCTCGAGTGCCTGATGCTGTCCCTCGGAGTAGCGGCGCCCCGGCATCATGCGGCCGGTGAACTCGTCGATGATGACGATCTCGTCGTTGCGTACGATGTAGTCCTTGTCGCGCTGGAAGAGCTTGTGGGCTTTCAGCGCGTTGTTGACGTGGTGGACGATCGCGACGTTCTCGATGTCGTAGAGCGATTCTCCCTTCAGGAGCCCGGCCTGCCGCAGCAGGTTCTCGAGCTTCTCGGTGCCGTCCTCCGAGAAATTGGCCGAGCGCTGCTTTTCGTCGATCTCGTAGTCTTCCGGCGACAGCAGCGGAATGAAGTCGTTGATAGTGTTGTAGAGATCGGAGCGGTCGTCGAGCGGGCCGGAGATGATCAACGGCGTGCGCGCTTCGTCGACCAGGATCGAGTCGACTTCGTCGACGATCGCGAAGAAGTGACCGCGCTGCACCATCTGGGCGCGCTCGTATTTCATGTTGTCGCGCAGATAGTCGAAGCCGAGTTCGTTGTTGGTCGCGTAGGTGACGTCGCAGGCATAGGCGTCGCGGCGCTGTTCGTCGGTCAGCCCGTGGATGATGACGCCGGTCGTCAAACCGAGGAAGCCGTAGATGCGGCCCATCATGCCGGCGTCACGCTGGGCGAGGTAGTCGTTGACGGTGACCACATGCACGCCCTTGCCGGCCACGGCGTTCAGGTAGACGGGCAGCGTCGCGACGAGCGTCTTGCCTTCGCCGGTCTTCATCTCGGCGATGGCGCGCTCGTGCAGGATCATCCCGCCGATGAGCTGGACGTCGAAGGGGCGCAGACCGAGGACGCGGCGCGCCGCCTCGCGCACGACCGCGAAGGCCGGCACGAGGATGTCGTCGAGGGTCTTGCCTTCGCCGAGCTGGCGGCGAAATTCCGCCGTCTTTGCAGCAAGCGCTTCGTCGCTCAGCGCTTTCATTTCGGCTTCGAGAGCGTTGATCGCATCCACCCGACCCTGGTAGCCGCGGACGCGGCGATCGTTGGCAGAACCAAACAACTTGCGGGCAAGGCCGCCGAGACTGACCATCCGAATGGTCCTTTCCTTATTTATCGCCCTGGGGGTTTCAGGTTCCGGTTCGAAAAACCGTCTGACGCCGTGAAACGCCCGGAAACTGTTCTGGACGCGAGGTTGCGTGACAGATAAGAGGGGGGTCGGATTATGTCAACGCACTTGCGCGGCCGGACGGCTACAGAACCGCCATATTGTGGTGTTGTGCAGCCCTCTCGAAGGGCCGGAGCCAATCGCGCTGGCGGCCAATGGTGAAAGGTTAGAATCATGTCTAGATACAAGACCCTGGCGGCAGCGGCACTGATCGCGATGATGGCGGCAGGCGTTGCCCGCGCCGAAGGGACCGATCCGGTCATCGCGAAGGTCGGCGACCAGGAAATTCGCCAGTCGGAGCTGGACCTCGCGATCACCAGCCTCGATCCGCAGCTCCAACGGATGCCGGAGGAGCAGAAGCGCGCCGCGGCCCTTTCCGCCGTCATCGACGTCAAGCTGCTCGTCAAGGATGCCGAGAAGGAAGGTCTGCAGAACGACGCGACGTTCAAGCAGCGCGTCGCCTTCCTGACCGAGCGTGAACTTCACAACGCCTTCTTCAAGAAGCACGTCGTCGATGCGGTGACGAAGGAAGAGGTGAAGGCGCGCTACGATAAGGAAATCGCAGCCATTCCGGCTCAGGAAGAGGTGAAGGCGCGCCACATCCTCGTCAAGACCGAGGACGAGGCCAAGGCGATCATCAAGGAATTGGACGCGGGCAAGAGCTTCGTCGAACTCGCCAAGGCCAAGTCCACCGACCCGAACAAGGAAGATGGCGGCGACCTCGGCTACTTCACCAAGGGCCGGATGGTCCCGGAATTCGAGACGGCTGCTTTCGCGCTCGAGAAAGGCGCCTATACCAAGACGCCGGTCAAGTCCCAGTTCGGCTTCCATGTGATCCTGGTCGAAGACAAGCGCCCGCAGGCGCCGCCGGCGCTTGAACAGGTCGAGCCCCAGGTTCGCCAGCTCGTCATGCGCGACAAGTACCTTGCGCTGCTGGATACCGCAAAAAAGGCGACCGGCGTGGAGATTTCCGATCCGGAACTGAAGAAGGCCTATGACGAGGCCGGTAAGGCGCGCGAAGTCCAATAAGTTCGCCGCGCCGGAGCGGAGTGGAGGCCTGCGTCGCCGTCCCCGCTCACTGTAGATGAAAGATCGGGATGCCCGGCGGCTGAATGCCGTTCGGGCATTTCTCGCACCACCTAGAGCGGGATGCGGAAAGGTGTGAGCGGTTTTCCGCCCGCATGCCGCTCTAAATCACTAGATCGATCACATCGTGATCCACGACTTTCAAACAGGGTTCGCCATGTCCGGTTCCGTTTCTCCGCTTGCTCCGAAAACCTTTACCGAAATTCCGGCCCTTCGCGGTGTACGCATGGCGACCGCCGCCGCCGGGATCAAGTACAAGAACCGCACGGACGTGCTGATGATGGTGTTCGACCAGCCTGCGGCGGTCGCCGGTGTCTTCACCCGCTCGAAATGCCCGTCGGCCCCTGTCGACTTCTGCCGCAAGAACCTTCCCGGCGGCCGTGCGCGCGCCGTCGTCGTCAATTCGGGCAATGCCAATGCCTTCACCGGCAAGAAGGGAAGGGAAGCGACCGAGCTCACCGCGCAATCCGCGGCCAGGGCGGTCGGCTGCAGCGAAGACGAGATCTTCCTGGCGTCGACGGGGGTGATCGGCGAGCCGCTCGATGCCACCAAGTTCGCCGGCGTGCTCGACGGCCTTGCGGTGTCGGGCACAGAGGACTTCTGGTTCGAGGCGGCCAAGGCGATCATGACCACCGACACCTATCCGAAGGTTGCGACACGCAGCGCCGAGATCGGCGGCGTCAAGGTGACGATCAATGGCATCGCCAAGGGTGCGGGCATGATCGCGCCGGACATGGCGACCATGCTTTCCTTCGTGGTGACCGACGCCGATATTGCGCCGGCTGCGCTTCAGGCGCTGCTTTCGGCCGGCGTCAGCCCGAGCTTCAATTCCGTGACGGTTGACAGCGATACGTCCACCTCCGACACGCTGATGCTATTTGCGACCGGCGCCGCGGCAATGGACGGTCAGGCGAGGGTCGAGGATGCGGGCGATCCGCGGCTTCAATCCTTCCGCCCGGCGCTCAACGACTTGCTGCGCGACCTGGCACTGCAGGTGGTGCGCGACGGCGAAGGCGCGCGCAAGATGGTGGAAGTGACCGTCGAGGGCGCCGAGAACGCCGCTGCCGCCAAGCGCATCGCCCTTTCGATCGCCAATTCGCCGCTCGTCAAGACGGCTGTTGCCGGCGAGGACGCGAACTGGGGCCGGGTGGTCATGGCCGTCGGCAAGTCCGGCGAGATGGCCGAGCGCGACAGGCTGGCGATCTGGTTCGGCGACGTGCGCGTCGCCGTCGAGGGCGAGCGCGATCCGGCCTATTCGGAAGCGGCGGCGACCGCCGTGATGAAAGGCGAGGACATTCCGATCCGCGTCGATATCGGCCTCGGCCCTGGCCGCGCCACGGTCTATACCTGCGACCTCACCAAGGAATATGTTGAGATCAACGGCGACTACAGAAGCTGACGCGGGTCGCTTGCGGCATCGAGGCTACCGCATCTTTCCTTAAATCCTAGCCGATTTAAGGATAAATCATGCGGCAATTCAAAGCGCTACAGCGACCTTTGCGCGTCTGACAAGACGCGCGGCGCTGTAGGGAATATGACATCGAACGACAGACGGCCGCCGGTCGGCGGGGCGGTTGGAGCAAGCATGGTTGATCTTCCGAGTGTCCGGCGGCTCGAAGCGGTGGGTTTCCGCGCCTGGCCTGCGTCCACGGTCCTTTACGACGGCAGCTGGTTGATCCGGCTGACCGCCGGGCATTCCTCCAAGCGCCTGAATTCGATCAATCCGCTCGATCCGTCCGATTACCGCGACATTGGCATCCGGCTCGCGAAAGCGGCGCGGCGCTTTTCCGAACACGGCCGCCCGCTCACCGTCCGGCAGACGCCGCTCACGCCACCGCAACTCATCGCCTACATGGATGGCGAAGGCTGGACTTCCTTCAGCCACAGCCTGCTCATGGAACTCGATCTGACGCAGAGCGAACCCGGCGAGGGCATGGACCACCTGCCGATCAAGGACCTCGGTCGTTTCGTCGATGCCCGGATCCAGATCGGCAATGACGATCCGGCGATCAAGCCGGCACTGACCGAAATCATCACCGCGATCAAACCCGAATGCGGGCTGTTTCTCTTCGAGGATCGCGACATCGGGCCGACGGCCGTGTCGCTCGTCGTTCACGACAACGACCTTGCCGGCATCATGCAGTTCTCGGTCGCCGAGTCGGTCAGGCGCCGGGGCGTCGGCCGGGCGCTGCTCGACGCGTCGCTGCGCTGGGCGCGCCTGCGCGGCGCGAGAAAGGCCTGGCTGCAGGTGGAAGCCGCCAACGCGGCGGCCGTCGCGCTTTACCGCAAGGCCGGCTTCGCAGAGGTCTATCGTTACCTATATCGCGCACCGAGGGTGTAGAGCATGGAAATGCAAAAGAAGAGGATCGTGCTCGTTGCAGCCTGCGCGCTGGTCGACTCGGACGGGCGCATTCTGCTGGCGCAACGGCCCGAGGGAAAGCCGCTTGCCGGTCTCTGGGAGTTCCCCGGCGGCAAGGTCGAGGCCGGCGAAACGCCGGAGGAGACGCTGATCCGCGAACTCGAAGAGGAACTTGGAATCCGCACAAAGGTCGCCTGCCTCGCGCCCCTGACCTTCGCGAGCCACAGCTACGACGATTTCCACCTCTTGATGCCGCTATACGTCTGCCGGCGCTACGAGGGATTTGCCGAGGGGCGCGAGGGCCAGTTGATCAAATGGGTACGCCCCAAGGCACTGCGCGATTATCCGATGCCGCCCGCGGACGAGCCGCTGATCCCGTTCCTGATGGACTTGCTTTAGAAGGATGGCGCAAGCCGGTTTCCGCAGCCTCCGGATTTATGAAATTTGGTGGCGATCGGGGGATAATCCGCCTGTGCGCGTCTCAATTCCCCTAAATTCTAAGATTTATTAATCAAAAGTTTATCACCCTCATCCACAATCGAGCCTATCAGTTTCGGCGCTCCGGTCTATCGGGCGGCGCCGGTTTCGAGCAGCTGTGGTGAGGTCGAAGCTTGGGAAGGGTGCTTCGCCCCGCTCTCTGAGATGTTTGTGAGGCTGGAATGGTGGACGAGGATTTCTGGAGGACAGTTCAGGACAAGGATCTGGTGGCGAGCCAGTCCCGCCGGACGGGCGTGCTCAATCTGTCGCTGCTGTTCGGAACGGCAGTGATCGCGCTGACGCTGATCCTGACGCCGATGCTTTCATCCAAGAGCGACAAGCGGATGCTCGCAAATACGCCGATCGACTACGACAATATTTCCACAGGCTCGATTCCCTCTGGCGGCACCGCGAAGCGGTACACCGTCCGCCGCAGCGTGCTTCAGGAAATGCCCGGCGCCGTCTGCATCATCGATGCAAACGGCAGCAAGAGCGGGTGCTGACCGGCAGTACGTCGCCTCGCTGCTGCGGTTGACCAATAGGGCGGTCGAGCCCGGCCGTCATCGAGGCGCATAGATGCAACGGTGCCTTGGAGGCCGCATGGAAAAGCTGAGACGCCTCGTCCGGAACCAAGACGGCGCCACGGCCGTGGAGTACGGCCTCATCGCAGCGCTGATATCCGTCGGCCTTCTCCTCGGTCTGGAGAGTTTCGGGGCCGGCCTCGAGGAAGTCCTGACCCATATCTCGAACACGATCGAAGCCGCCTAATAGGTCACAGGCGGATCACGACCGCTTTCCCGCACCCTTCAGCGCGTGCTCGCTTACCCCAAGCGCTTCCGACAGCCTCTGCTTCGCCGATCCCGGCTTCAGTGGCTTTTGCTGGCTTTCGTGCGGCGCCCAGCCTGAGACATAGATGATCGAGAAGGTCGCGCGGATCCGGCCATCCGGATCGGAGAAGCGTTCCGCATAGATTTCGGCCGCCCTCAGGAAGAAGCGTCGCGGCATCGGCCTGCGGCTTCGTGCCGCGAGCGGGTTGGTCATGCCCATCGCCCTCAGATCCCTAAGAAGCCCGAAGAGCGAATCGTAGCGAACCGTGTAGGTCTCGGCGTCGGCGACCGGCAGGGCGAATCCCGCACGCTGAAGAAGCGCGCCCATGTCGCGGACATCGGCAAACGGAACCACTCTCGGGCTTGCTCCACCGGTCAGTTCTGCCTCTGCCGCCAACAGGGATTCGCGAAGCTCCTGGAGCGTGCCGCTGCCCGGGATCGCGGCAAGGAACAGCCCGTCCGGCTTGAGGGCGCGACGCGCCTGAATGAAGACTCCAGGCGTATCGTTGGTGAGATGCAACGAGAGCGGCGAGACCAGCAGATGGAGAGACTGCGCTTCGGCCGGGATGCGCTCGAGCGGGGCGACGGTAACCGGAGCAGCGGCCGATCCGAAGCCTTCGTCCGTTTCCACCCGCTCGATGGTCTCGACCTTGCCCGTCTCGGCGAGACGCGCCGCCGTGGCGCCAGTATAGCCGTGCAGTTCCATCGCCTTGTCGAAATGCCGTTCCACCACGCTGACGCGCTCGGCGAGTTCCTGCGCCACGATATCGAGAAGGAAGGTCGCCTTGGCGTCGCCACCCTGCAGCGCGCGACGGCGGTGCGCCTCAACGAGGCTCTGGTCAAAGATGATTTCCACGATACTCTCTCCGAAATCACGGACGCAAAGAAACCCTGAAGGGGATAAAGTCAACCTTATGGAACGGGACGGTTGGAGAAATCGGGCGGAGCGCTGGAAATCGCTGATCAGGGAGATCGGAGCTGCGACGGTCAATCTCGTCTTTCCGCCGGTCTGCTGCGGTTGCGGACGGCTGACCGGCGATGCGCGTGCCGTCTGCCCCTCCTGTTGGGCGGGGCTACGCCTGATAGAGCGACCCTATTGCGAGGTCCTCGGTTCGCCTTTCGCCGTCGATCCGGGCTCGGGCGCCGTTTCTCCCCAAGCGATTGCCAATCCGCCGGTGTTCGACCGGTTGCGTTCCGTTTCCCTTCACGAGGGGATCGCCCGCGATCTGGTGCACGGCCTGAAATATCGCGACCGCACCGATCTCGCCTCGATGATGGCCGAATGGATGATCCGGGCCAGCGATGGCACAGTTGCGGCGGCCGATATGATCGTGCCGGTGCCGCTCCACGCTTTTCGGCTCTGGCGGCGGAAGTTCAACCAGTCGGCGGAGCTCGCTCGCTGCATCTCCGAACGCGCCGGCAAGCCCTATCGACCGGAGACGCTTCACCGTATCAGACGTACCCGCCGGCAGGTCGGGCTCGCCGCGCGGGCACGCGAGGAGAATGTCCGCGGCGCCTTTGCCGTAGCCGAGAGCGCCAGGCCCGGCCTCGAGGGGAAACGCATCGTGCTCGTCGACGACGTCTATACGACGGGCGCAACGGTCTCGGCCGCGACCCGCGCGTTGAAGCGGGCGGGTGCTGGAGACGTTACGGTTTTGACCTTTGCAATGGCGATGCCCGAGCCTATATGACGAAAAAATGTCCGGCGACGATGCCGGTGAAGGAGCAGTTCGGAATCATGGCTTCGGTCGTTATTTATACGCGTCAGTTCTGTGGTTATTGCACGAGAGCGAAGAAGCTTCTGGAGAGCAAGGGCATCGATTTCGTCGAGCACGACGCGACCTATGACCCGTCGCTTCGCCAGACGATGATTGAAAGATCTAATGGCGGCAGGACCTTTCCGCAGATCTTCATCAACGACGTGCCCGTTGGCGGATGTGATGACCTGCATGCGCTCGATCGTGCCGGCAAGCTCGACGAGATGCTCGCCGCTTGAGTTGAGGTGAAGCGCGCAGTATCGCACGAAAGGCGGAAGGAATGATCTGGGTCGCGTCGACTGGTTCCTTTCCGCTGGGGAGAATATGGCAATGACGTTCAAGGCTGCAGCCGTCCAGATGTGTTCCGGCGTCGATCCCGCGAGGAACGTCGAAACGATGGCGAAGCTGGTGCGCGAAGCCGCGTTCCAAGGCGCCAGCTACATCCAGACGCCCGAAATGACCGGTGCCATCCAGCGCGACCGGTCGGGGCTGCGTTCGGTGCTGAGAGACGAAGCCGACGACCCCGTCGTCCAGGAGGCGGCGCATCTTGCCGGCGAGCTTGGCGTCTATCTTCATGTCGGTTCGACGCCGATCGGTCTTACAGATGGTAAGGTTGCCAATCGCGGTTTCCTGTTCGGGCCGGATGGGGAGAAGATCTGCGACTACGACAAGATCCACATGTTCGACGTGGATCTCGACAATGGCGAGAGCTGGCGCGAGAGTGCCGTCTATCGCCCCGGCGCCACCGCGCGCATGGTCGATCTTCCCTTCGCTAAGTTGGGTTTTGCGATCTGCTATGATGTCCGCTTTCCGGAGCTCTTCCGCCAGCAGGCGGTCGCCGGCGCGGAAATCATGTCGGTGCCGGCGGCCTTCACGCGCCAGACCGGCGAGGCACACTGGGAAGTCCTGCTCAGGGCGCGAGCCATCGAGAACGGCCTCTTCGTCGTCGCCGCTGCCCAGGCGGGGCAGCACGAGGACGGGCGGGAGACCTTCGGACATTCGATGATCATCGATCCCTGGGGCAGGGTGCTCGCCCAGGCCGGACCTGCCGGCGAAGCGGTCCTCGTCGCGGAGATCGACGTGGCGGCGGTGAATGGTGCGCGGGCGCGGATCCCCAATTTGAAGAACGCCCGCGATTTCGTCCTCGACGAAGTGGTCCCGACCGGCAAAGGAGGCGTTGCAGCTTGATCCGCTACAATCTCTCCTGCGACAATGGCCATGGTTTCGAAGGCTGGTTTTCGTCGAGCGACGACTTCGACCGACAGGCCAAAAGTCATCTCGTCACCTGTCCCGCCTGTGGTTCCGGCTCCGTCAGCAAGCAGTTGATGGCGCCCACCGTTTCCACGGCGCGCAAGAAGGAAGCCCGGCAGGCGCTGGTCATGGACCAAGCGCAGAAGGAGACGATCGCCAAGCTCAGGGACATGGTGAAAACGATCCGCGCCAACGCCGAAGACGTCGGCGAACGCTTTCCCGAAGAGGCCCGCAAGATCCACTACGGCGAGGCCGATCAACGCGGCTTGATCGGCAAGGCAACGGCGGAAGAGGCAACCGCGCTTCTCGAGGAAGGCATCGAGATCGCGCCGTTGCCGGTGCTTCCGGACGACACGAACTGAGCGCTGCGATGTCGCGAAAGACACGGCGAGTCACTTCGAAGCCCTACTCCACTATTTTCCAGTAGGAGTCCTTGCGGATCACATTGCCGTCGCGAAACGTGTAGAAGTCACAGCCTCGGACTTCCAATCTCGCCCCCTCGCGGGTGGTGCCCGTAAGGGTCCATTTTGAGATGCCGGTATCGGCAGTCGAATCCACGAAATGGTCGGCGTTGCCATAGTGGACATCCGGCAAGCCTTCAAAGCGTGTCGCCAGCGCTGCTCGTACGTCCCGTTTGCCCTCGAAACGAGAACCCCAAGGCTTGCTTCCCCTCGGCATTTCCAAGACACAATCGTCAGCAAAAAACGTCATGATGCGATCAAGATCATGCGCGTTGAAGGCCTCGCAGAGCTCTCTCAGTGTAGACCGAATGTCCATTCGCTCCGCCTCCGTTCGGTGGGAAAGCTGACATTTTACTCGTGCGCGCTCGATGTCCGAAGCGGGCCCCGGTCTATCCTGCTCTCACAGCGGCCGTCTGGCGACCATCATGTAGTTGACGTCCATGTCCTTCGACAGGTTCCACTGATTGGCGAGCGGGTTGAAGAACACGCCGGTGCGGTCGGTGACCTGCATGCCGCTCGCTTCGAGCGGCTTTTCCAGCTCTTCCGGGCGGACCAGCTTTTCGTATTGGTGGGTGCCGCGCGGCAGCCAACGCAGAACGTTCTCGGCAGCGAAAATGGCAAGTGCCGCAGCCTTCAGCGTGCGGTTGATGGTGGCGACGAACATCAGGCCGCCGGGCCGCACCATATGGGCACAGGTGGTCATGAAGAAATCGACATCGGCGACATGCTCGACCACTTCCATGTTGAGGACGATATCGAAGCTCTCGCCGGCTTCGGCGAGCGCTTCGGCGGTCACGGCGCGGTAGTCGACTTTGACGCCGCTGCCAGCCGCATGCGTCTTGGCGATGCCGATATTCTTTTCCGAGGCATCTGCACCCAGCACGTCCGCTCCCATACGCGCCATCGGCTCGGAAAGCAGCCCGCCGCCGCAGCCGATATCGAGAAGGCGCAGGCCGTTCAGTGGCTGCGGGCTCTTCGGATCGCGGCCGAACTGTTCGCACACCCTGTCGCGGACATAGGCGAGGCGGACCGGATTGAACTTATGCAGCGGGCGGAACTTGCCGGTCGGGTCCCACCATTCGGCCGCCATTGCCGAGAAGCGATCCACCTCGCTCTGATCGATGGTCGTGCGTGCCGTCTCGCTCATCGGAGCCTCCTCGTCCGGTTCGGGCGCGGGGCTGCCTGACCTGCCCGACTATCACCCTGTCGATCGTGAAGTCGGACGATCGACAGGAGATGTCAAGGGGCGGCGGTGAGAACCGTTCAGGCCTTCGCAGGCTGGTAGTGCAGGATGACGACGCCGGACTTCAGCGGGCGGACATGGGTAAGCTCCAGCTCGGTGCGCTCGGGGACGTTCTGAAAGAGCGGCGTACCTTTGCCGAGCAGCACCGGATTGATGCCGAGACGGTATTCGTCGACCAATCCCTCGGCCGTGAGCGTCGCGGCAAAATCGGCGCTGCCGAAGATGAAGATCGCGCCGCCATCGCGCCGCTTCAGGCGCTCGACCTCGGCAATGGCATCGCCGGCGACGAGCGTCGTGTTGTTCCAGTCGGCGCTCCCAAGCGTCTTCGAGAAAACGAATTTCTCGATGCCGTTCATGAAGGTGGCGATGTCGCCCTCGGCCGAGGGCCAATAGGCCGCCATCATCTCATAGGTCACTCGGCCGAAGAGCAGCGTGCCGGCCTCCAACTGGGTCTCGCCGATATAGGCGGCAAGCTCGTCTTCGAAGACGAACCAGTCGATGTCGTGTCCCGGTGCCTCGAAGAATCCATCGACGCTGACCATGTCCCACATGATGACCTTGCGCATTGTCCATCCTCCCGTTGAGCGTGGCGGCTCGCTGATGAACTGAGAATGGCAAAACTGAATCACTTTCGCAAGTGGTTTCGTATTGAAATCACTTAGCAGGACTCGTTTGGTGCTAGTCTCAACTGCGAAATCGGTAGTGCAACGGGGGGCGAAGCAATGGCGGATGACCGGATCGGCTGGGCGGTGGAGATGCTTGCACCCAAGCCATCCGAGCGCATTCTCGAGATCGGTTGCGGTCACGGCGTAGCGGCCACGATGGTTTGCGACCGGCTCATCGACGGCCGGATGTTAGCGATCGATCGCTCGGCGGCGATGATCGAAGCAGCGCGACGGCGGAATGCCGCCTTTGTGGCCGCCGGGCGCGCCGAATTTCAAGTTGCGGAACTCGCGCGGGCCGATTTCGGCAACGCTGTTTTCGACAAGGTTTTTGCTCTGCGTGTCGGTATTTTCGCCCGCGGCAACCCGGAACGCGAGCTTTCCGTGCTGCGTCGGCATTTGGCGCCGCAGGGACGGCTCTTTCTGTTTCACGACGAACCGACGCGTGGGGCGCGCGATCTTGTTGGCTGTCTCGAGGCGGGCGTGAGCCGCAATGGCTGGACGGTCCAAGCATGGATGACCCATGAGGCGAAGGGTTGCGACATCGTCTGCGTCGTCGCCGAGGCTCCGGGGCTCGCTATTTAAGTGTTTCGGCTCGCGAAGCCGCGCCGACCGCATCACCAGTTTCCATCCTGGAAGCCGTGCCCTCCTGACGCGCAAGACTTCCTCCGCCCTCCCATTGCACGCCGCCCGCTGATCCGCTAAGAGACGCCGCGACTTTCCGCTCCCCGAAGCGGTGGCTGGCCGATGTCCGAGAAGTCTCTGCTTTTTGATCGTCAGGCGCCGGCGGGAGTGCTGTCGGGCGCAGGCGCGAAACATGTTGGTACGGTAGAGGCGAAATGGCACGCATCGTGATGAAATTCGGCGGGACTTCCGTCGCAGATTTGAACCGCATCCACAATGTCGCCCGCCATGTGAAACGCGAAGTCGAGGCCGGCCACGAGGTTGCAGTCGTCGTTTCCGCGATGTCCGGCAAGACCAACGAACTGGTCGGCTGGGTCGAGAACATGCCGAAGGTGGCGGGCTCGAACGCGCCGTTCTACGACGCCCGCGAATATGATGCGGTTGTGGCCTCCGGCGAGCAGGTGACGTCCGGCTTGCTGGCCATTGCCCTGCAGTCGATGGGTATCAACGCCCGCTCCTGGCAGGGGTGGCAGCTCCCGGTCAAGACCGACAACACCCACGGGGCGGCGCGCATCCTCGACATCAACGGCGCCGACATCATCCGCCGCATGGGCGAGGGTCAGGTGGCCGTCGTCGCTGGTTTCCAGGGCCTCGGTCCGGACAATCGCCTCGCAACGCTCGGCCGCGGCGGTTCGGATACCTCCGCCGTCGCGATTGCCGCTGCCGTCAAGGCCGATCGCTGTGATATCTACACCGACGTCGATGGTGTCTATACGACCGACCCGCGCATCGAGCCGAAGGCGCGGCGATTGAAAAAGGTCGCGTTCGAGGAAATGCTGGAAATGGCCTCCCTCGGCGCCAAGGTCCTGCAGGTGCGCTCGGTCGAGCTCGCCATGGTCCACAAGGTGCGTACCTTCGTGCGCTCTTCTTTCGAGGATCCCGATGCGCCGGGCATGGGTGACCTTCTGAACCCGCCCGGAACGCTGATTTGTGATGAGGATGAGATCGTGGAACAGGAAGTCGTAACCGGCATCGCCTACGCCAAGGATGAAGCTCAGATCTCGCTGCGCCGCCTGGCCGACCGGCCCGGCGTTTCCGCCGCGATCTTCGGGCCGCTCGCCGAAGCGCATATCAACGTCGATATGATCGTCCAGAACATTTCCGAGGACGGCTCCAAGACGGACATGACCTTCACCGTGCCGTCCGGAGACGTCAACAAGGCGCTGAAGGTGCTCTCCGACAACAAGGAGAAGATCGGCTACGACGTCGTCCAGTCGGAATCCGGCCTCGTCAAGGTCTCGGTCATCGGCATCGGCATGCGCAGCCATGCAGGCGTTGCCGCCTCCGCCTTCCGCGCGCTTGCCGACAAGGGCATCAACATCAAGGCGATCACCACCTCCGAGATCAAGATTTCCATCCTGATCGACGGACCATATGCGGAATTGGCGGTTCGCACTTTGCATTCCGCCTACGGTCTGGATAAGAGTTAGACAGCAGGCGTTCGTTTGGGGATTCGCAGCCGGGAAAGGTCGCGCCTCCCGTCACGTGCCGTCGTATATTCTTATTCGGGAGACCCTACGCGATGAGAGACCTTTCCGCGGGTCCGCGCGTTCTCCTCAAGCGGTTGCGCGAGCTCATGGCGGAACCGCTCGAGCCGCAGGAGCGCCTTGACCGGATCGTGCGCCAGATCGCGCAGAACATGGTCGCGGAAGTGTGCTCGGTCTACGTGCTGCGCTCCGACGGCGTGCTTGAGCTCTACGCGACCGAAGGTCTGAACAAGACCGCGGTGCACCTGGCACAACTGAAGATGGGGCAGGGCCTCGTCGGCACGATCGCCGCCTCGGCGCGCCCTCTCAATCTCTCTGACGCGCAGGCGCATCCCGCCTTCACCTATCTTCCGGAGACCGGCGAAGAGATTTACCACTCGTTCCTCGGCGTGCCGATCCTGCGCACCGGCCGCGCACTCGGCGTTCTCGTCGTGCAGAACAAGGCGATGCGCAACTATCGCGAGGACGAGGTCGAGGCGCTCGAGACGACAGCCATGGTGCTTGCCGAGATGGTCGCGACCGGCGAGCTCAAGAAGATCACCAAGCCCGGATTGGAACTCGATCTATCGCGCCCCGTCTCAATCGACGGCAACAGCTATGGCGAAGGCATCGGCCTCGGCTATGTGGTGCTGCACGAGCCGAGGATCGTCGTTACCAACCTGCTCAACGAAGATACGGAGCACGAACTGCAGCGCCTCGCCGAGGCGCTCGGGTCGCTGCGCATCTCGATCGACGACATGCTGTCGAGGCGCGACGTGTCGATGGAGGGCGAGCACCGCGCCGTGCTCGAAACCTACCGCATGTTCGCCCATGACCGCGGCTGGGTGAGAAAGCTCGAGGAAGCGATCCGCAACGGCCTGACGGCGGAGGCGGCGGTCGAGCGGGTGCAAAGCGAGACGAAGGCGCGAATGATCCGCCTGACGGACCCTTATCTCCGCGAGCGGATGCACGATTTCGACGACCTCGCCAATCGGCTGCTGCGCCAGCTCTCCGGGTACGGCGCCAAGTTGTCGGCGGCCGACTTCCCGAACGACGCGATCATCGTGGCGCGCGCCATGGGTGCCGCCGAATTGCTCGACTATCCGCGCGAGAACGTCCGCGGCCTCGTGCTGGAGGAGGGCGCCGTCACCAGCCATGTGGTGATCGTCGCACGCGCCATGGGCATTCCGGTCGTCGGCCAGGCGGCGGGCGCCGTGGCGCTTGCCGAAAACCGCGACGCGATCATCGTCGATGGCGACGACGCGAAGGTGCATTTGCGGCCGGTCGCCGACCTGCAGCGGTCCTATGAGGAAAAGGTGCGCTTCCGCGCCCGCCGCCAGGCGCAGTTCAGGGCGCTGAAGGACGTCGAGCCGCTGACGAAGGACGGCAAGCGCATCACCCTGCAGATGAATGCCGGGCTTTTGGTCGATCTGCCGCATCTCAACGAAGCAGGCGCCGAAGGAATCGGTCTCTTCCGCACCGAGCTGCAGTTCATGATCGCCTCGACCATGCCGAAGGCGGAGGAACAGGAAGCCTTCTACCGCAATGTTCTGAAACAGACGGGCGGCAAGCCGGTGACCTTCCGCACGCTCGACATCGGCGGCGACAAGGTCGTTCCCTATTTCCGCGCGGCAGAGGAGGAAAATCCGGCGCTCGGCTGGCGCGCCATCCGGCTTTCGCTCGACCGGCCGGGTCTGCTGCGTACCCAGTTCCGGGCGATGCTGCGCGCAGCCGCCGGCGCCGAGTTCAAGCTGATGCTGCCGATGGTGACGGAGGTGGCGGAGCTCAAGGTCGCGCGCGAGCTTTTGCAGAAGGAGATCGAGCGGCAGTCGAAGCTCGGCGAGCAATTGCCGCGCAAACTGCAGTTCGGGGCGATGCTGGAGGTCCCGGCTCTGCTCTGGCAGCTCGACGAGCTGATGGCCGAGGTAGATTTCGTTTCGGTCGGCTCGAATGATCTCTTCCAGTTCGCCATGGCGGTCGATCGTGGCAATGCGCGCGTTTCCGATCGTTTCGACATTCTCGGCCGTCCGTTCTTGAGAATGCTGCGTGACATCGTGCGCGCCGGCGAACGCAACGGCACGCCGGTGACGCTCTGCGGGGAGATGGCGAGCAAACCGCTTTCGGCCATGGCGCTGCTCGGGATAGGCTTCCGGTCGGTCTCCATGTCGCCGACCGCCGTCGGTCCGGTCAAGGCCATGCTGCTCGCGCTCGATGCAGACAAGCTGGCCGAAGTCCTGAACGCGGCCCTGGACGACGTAAAATCCGAGGCGCCAGTCCGCCAGCTTCTGGTCGATTTCGCGGCGGCCAACGGCATACCGGTATAGATTGACTGAGAGCGTCGTTGTCCTCGTCCGGACCAGGCTCGGACGAGGCGGACGCATTTGGAACGACACGTGTTTGGGGTGAGAGTTGGCAAAGCTTCCTGTTGAAAAGATGCGCGAGCTCGAACGGCGATTCGCAGAGATCGAGGCGCGGATGTCCGAAGGCCCCGCCGCCGATGTCTATGTGAAGCTCGCATCCGAATATTCCGAGCTTCAGCCGGTCGTGACGAAGATTCGCGCCTATGAGAAGGCGGGGGCCGAGCTTGCCGATATCGAGATCATGCTCGCCGACCGCGGTACGGACAAGGAGATGCGCGACCTCGCGGACATGGAAAAACCCGAGGTGGAGGAGCGGATCGAGGCGCTTGAGCAGGAGATCCAAATCCTGCTCTTGCCGAAGGACGCGGCCGACGAAAAGAGCGCAATCCTCGAAATCCGTGCCGGCACCGGCGGCTCGGAAGCGGCGCTCTTTGCCGGCGACCTTTTCCGCATGTACGAGCGCTATGCCGCGAGCAAGGGCTGGCGGGTCGAAGTGCTCTCGGCGAGCGAGGGGGAGGCCGGAGGTTACAAGGAAATCATTGCGACGGTTTCCGGGCGCGGCGTGTTCTCCCGACTGAAGTTCGAGTCCGGCGTCCACCGGGTGCAGCGCGTGCCGGAGACGGAAGCGAGCGGCCGCATTCACACGTCGGCGGCGACTGTTGCCGTCCTGCCGGAGGCGGAGGAGATCGACATCGAGGTCCGCCCCGAGGATATCCGCATTGATACGATGCGCTCTTCGGGAGCGGGCGGTCAGCACGTCAACACCACCGATTCGGCGGTCCGCATCACCCATCTTCCGACCGGCATCGTCGTCACCAGCTCGGAAAAGTCGCAGCACCAGAACCGCGCCAAGGCCATGCAGGTGCTGCGCTCGCGGCTCTTTGACATGGAGCGTCAACGCGCCGATAGCGAACGGTCCGCCGACCGCAAGAGCCAGGTGGGATCCGGCGACCGTTCGGAGCGCATCCGCACCTATAATTTCCCGCAGGGCCGCCTGACCGACCACCGCATCAACCTGACGCTCTACAAGCTCGACCGGATGATGGAGGGCGAAATCGACGAGGTCGTCGACGCCCTGCTCGCGGACCACCAGGCAAGCCAACTCGCCCTTCTCGGCGAACGGCAGAATTGAGCGGGCGATGTCCGAGACACTGGACAGGCTGCTTGCCGAGAGCCGCGATCGGTTGAAGGCAGCCGGCCTCGACGGAGCTGCGGTCGATGCCCGCCACCTGATCTCCGGTCTCCTCGGCCTGTCGCTCGCCGGCCTGATGGCGCGGGGAGGGGAGACGGTCAGCCCGGCAGATGCAGCGCGTATCCGTGCTGCCGTCGAGCGCCGCGTGGCGCGCGAGCCGGTCTATCGCATCCTCGGCGAGCGCGAGTTCCATGGACTGACCTTCACGCTTTCGAAAGAAACGCTGGAACCGCGGCCGGATACCGAAACGCTCGTCGATTGCCTGATACCCCACGTGCGTCGGATTGCCGCGAGCAAAGGAAGCTGCCGGCTCATCGATCTCGGAACAGGCACCGGGGCGATTTGCCTCGCTCTTCTCGCCGCGGTACTTGACGCGCGGGGCCTCGGTACCGATATATCGGAAGACGCCTTGGCGACGGCACGCGAAAACGCGAAGAGGAACGGGCTCGCCGAACGGTTCCAGAGCCTTCGAAGCGACTGGTTCGAGGCAGTGGAAGGGCGGTTCGACATCATCGTCTCAAATCCGCCGTATATCCGTTCCAATGTCGTAGCTGAGCTTGAGCCGGAAGTGAGATACTACGATCCGGCAGCCGCCTTGGATGGCGGCAATGACGGGCTTGATGCCTACCGTGCCATCGCTCTTCACGCCGGACGACACCTTGAACCGGACGGCGTAATAGGCTTGGAAATCGGTTTCGACCAAAAGCAGGCTGTAGCGGCGCTCTTCGAGACGCAGGGCTTTTGCTTGCTTGAGAGTTCGAAGGACTTCGGCGGCAACGACCGAGTCCTGATATTCGGGCAGGACGTTGAACGCAGCAACGACCGTTGAAAAAATGCTGCACTCGCGCTTCTCTTTTCTCGAAGAGCAAAGAAAGGGCTTGGAATCCCCAAGGAAGCCGGCTAGTTTGCGCCCACGCACTGGGCAGAAGGTCATGGACCAAAGATTCGTTCCAGTATGACCTGGCCGCGGGGGTTGCTCTCAAGAAAGAGTTGCTAGGGTTCGACAGTGCCTTGTGCGGGTATCTGTTAATTTGACGTCAGCCGGCGCCGGGATCGCAAACAGGCGGTCTGCCGTGGCGCGTGTTTTCTCGGGCGCGGACAATCCGGCCGGGATCGGAACATATGATCATCATTAGCAAGAAAATTCAGGTGAATGGACTATGAGGCCAGGACAGCAGAACAAGCGCGGCCGTGGGCGGAATAACAACAACGGAAGCAACAACAACAATAACAACAACCGCAAGGGATCCAATCCCTTGACGCGGACCTACGACAGCTCCGGCCCGGACGTGAAAATTCGCGGTACCGCCCAGCATATCGCCGAGAAATATTCAGCGCTTGCGCGCGACGCCCAGAGTTCCGGCGATCGTGTGATGGCAGAAAACTATCTGCAGCATGCCGAGCACTATAACCGCATCATTGCGGCGGCACAGGCGCAGATGCAGGACCGCTTCCAGCGCGAAGAACGCCAGGACTACCAGGACCGCGATAGCGACCGCGACCAGGACGATCTGGATCAGGGCTATGGCGAGCCGACTCCGGTCGCCGCTGCGCCTGTTGCGGCGGCGGCACCGAGCGAGCCGCAACCGGTTATCGACGGCTCCGGCCCGCAGCCGGTGATCGAAGGCGTGCCCGCCGAAGTCGCGATGGACGAGGAAACGTCGGCGGCTTCCGGTCGCTCGGCAACGCGCCGCCGCTCTGCATCCCGGCCGCGTCGCCAGCCGCGCCGCAATGGCGCGGACGAGCCTGCGGCTGAAGGCCAGCCTGCCGGCGACGCTGCGGCTCTGGCGGCATCGGAATAGGCGCTACGTAGATCCTCGAGGTCTTTCAATCTGCAAGCCCGGCCCAACGGCCGGGCTTCGTGCATCGGTCAAATGCCTGCCCCTGGCTCGGTCGCCCCAACCGGCGTCCCCTTGTATCCGAGAGTTTTCGCCGAAGGCCGCCTTCGGCTACCCTTTAATTTCCAAAAATATCGCCCCATATTCGCTTCGAAGGCTCGATTCCGCGCGATGCGAGGACGAGACGAGATGACAGGCTTGCCGAATGCGGGAGCCTAATCCTGAAACGCCGGCCAGTGCCACGACGATGGGCTAGCCGGGCTATGGAGGTGAGCATGAATATCGAGAAATATTCCGAGCGCGTCCGGGGCTTCCTGCAATCCGCGCAGACCTATGCCTTGGCCGAAGGACACCAGCAATTCACGCCGGAACACGTCCTCAAGGTATTGCTCGACGACGATCAAGGCATGGCGGCTTCGCTCATCGAACGCGCCGGCGGCGATGCCCGCGAGGCGCGTGCCGGCACGGCCGCGGCCCTGGCCAAGCTTCCGAAAGTGACGGGCGGCAGTGGATCCGTCTATCTGTCGCAGCCGCTCGCCAAGGTTTTCACTGCTGCGGAAGAGGCGGCCAAGAAAGCCGGCGACAGCTTCGTGACCGTCGAGCGCCTGCTTCTGGCGCTTGCGATCGAAGGCTCGGCCGCGACGGCATCGATCCTGACCAAAGCGGGCGTCACCCCGACGAAGCTCAACCAGATCATCAATGAGATCCGCAAGGGCCGGACAGCCGATAGCGCCAATGCCGAGCAGGGCTTCGATTCGCTGAAGAAATACGCGCGCGACCTCACCGAGGAAGCGCGGGACGGCAAGCTCGACCCGGTGATCGGCCGCGACGACGAAATCCGCCGCACGATCCAGGTGCTGTCGCGCCGCACCAAGAACAATCCGGTGCTGATCGGTGAGCCGGGCGTCGGCAAGACGGCGATCGCCGAAGGCCTGGCGCTGAGGATCGTCGATGGCGACGTGCCGGAGAGCCTCAAGGACAAGCGGCTGATGGCCCTCGACATGGGCGCGCTGATTGCCGGTGCGAAGTACCGCGGTGAGTTCGAAGAGCGGCTCAAGGCGGTGCTCAACGAGGTGCGTGCCGAGGAGGGCGAGATCATCCTCTTCATCGACGAAATGCATACGCTGGTCGGCGCCGGCAAGGCGGACGGGGCGATGGACGCTTCGAACCTCCTGAAGCCTGCGCTGGCGCGCGGCGAGTTGCACTGCGTCGGTGCGACGACGCTCGACGAATACCGCAAGCATGTCGAGAAGGATGCGGCGCTTGCCCGCCGGTTCCAGCCGGTAATGGTCGAGGAGCCGACGGTCGAGGACACGATCTCGATCCTGCGCGGCCTCAAGGAAAAATACGAGCAGCACCACAAAGTGCGGATCTCCGATTCCGCCCTGGTCGCCGCGGCGACCCTTTCCAACCGCTACATCACCGACCGTTTCCTGCCCGACAAGGCAATCGACCTCATGGACGAGGCGGCGTCACGGCTCAGGATGCAGGTCGATTCCAAGCCGGAGGAACTCGACGAGCTCGACCGGCGTGTCATCCAGCTGAAGATCGAGCGCGAGGCTCTGAAGAAGGAGACCGACGTCTCGTCAAAGGACCGTCTTGAGAAGCTGGAGCTCGACCTTGCGACGCTTGAGGAGCAGGCGGCGACGCTGACGGCCCGCTGGCAGGCGGAGAAGCATAAGCTCGGCCGGGCGGCCGACCTCAAGAAGCAGCTCGACGAGGCGCGCAACGAGCTGCAGATCGTCCAGCGCAAGGGTGAATTCCAGCGGGCCGGCGAGCTTGCCTATGGCGTCATCCCGAATCTCGAGAAGGAGCTTGCCGAGGCAGAGAGCCGTGACGCCTCGAGCGACAATGCCATGGTGCAGGAGGTCGTCACGCCCGACAACATCGCCCATATCGTCTCGCGCTGGACCGGCATTCCGGTCGACAAGATGCTCGAAGGCGAGCGCGAAAAGCTGCTCAGGATGGAAGACGAGCTGGCGAAATGGGTCGTCGGCCAAGGCGATGCCGTCCAGGCGGTATCCCGTGCCGTCCGCCGCGCCCGCGCGGGCCTTCAGGACCCGAATCGGCCGATCGGCTCGTTCATCTTCCTCGGCCCCACTGGCGTCGGCAAGACGGAGCTTACCAAGGCGCTCGCGCGCTTCCTGTTCGACGACGAGACGGCACTGATGCGGATCGACATGTCGGAATACATGGAGAAGCACTCGGTCGCCCGGCTGATCGGCGCGCCTCCCGGCTATGTCGGCTACGAGGAGGGCGGTGCCCTGACCGAGTCCGTCCGGCGGCGGCCCTATCAGGTCGTGCTGTTCGACGAGATCGAGAAGGCACACCCGGATGTCTTCAACGTGCTCCTGCAGGTCCTAGACGATGGCCGTCTGACCGATGGTCAGGGACGCACCGTCGACTTCAAGAACACGATGATCATCATGACGTCGAATCTCGGCGCCGAATACCTGACCGGGCTCGGCGAGAACGAGGACAGCGACGCGGTCCGCGACCAGGTGATGGAGGTGGTGCGGGCCGCCTTCCGCCCGGAATTCCTGAACCGCGTCGACGAGATAATCCTGTTCCACCGGCTGCGTCGGTCGGAAATGGGCGCGATCGTCGATATCCAGCTCGGACGGCTGCGCAAGCTGCTCGGCGAGAGGAAGATCACCCTGGAACTCGAGGACGAGGCGCGGGCTTTCCTTGCCGACAAGGGCTACGACCCGGCCTATGGTGCGCGGCCGCTGAAGCGGGCGATCCAGAAATATCTGCAGGACCCGCTGGCGGAGAAGATGCTGCAGGGCGAGTTCCCGGACGGATCGGCGATCAAGATCGTTGCCGGTTCCGACCGGCTGAACTTCAAGCGTGGCACGGCTACCGCCAAGGAAGCCGCGTAATCCCGTCTCCAGAAACGCGAAGAGGCCGCCGTCAAACGGCGGCCTTTTCGTGTCTGGAAAGACCTACTGGCTTGCAACCTCGCTCGGGTCGTCCTTGCCGAGCAGTTCGTCGATACGCTCGCGCTCCGTCTCGAACTTCGCGAGCACCTCGCCGGACAGCGACTTGCCGCCCGGCAGGCGGATGCGCAACGGGTCGACCTTGTTGCCGTTGACGATCAGCTCGTAGTGGAGATGCGGGCCGGTCGACAGACCGGTGGTCCCGACCCAGCCGATCACCTGGCCCTGCACGACTTTTGTCCCCGGCTTGACGTTCTTGGCGATGGCGCTCTGGTGGTTGTAGGACGACACGTAACCATTGGCGTGGCGGACCAGCGTCTGGTTCCCGTAGCCGCCGGAGTCCCAGCCTGCCTTTTCGACGACGCCGTTGCCGGCGGCGATGATCGGCGTACCGCGCGGCGCCGACCAGTCGACGCCGGTATGCATGCGCGAGAAACCGAGGATCGGGTGGCGGCGCATGCCGAAGCCGGAACGGAAGTGGCCGTTCGGAACCGGATTGCGCAACAGGAACTGGCGGATGCTCTTGCCGTCCTCGTTGAAATAATCGATCGAATTGTCGTCGGGGTCCTGGAAGCGGTAGAACCGCGTTTCGGCATCGCCGAACTTGGCATCGACGTAGAGAAGTTCGGACTCCTCCGTCGCCTGCCCGCTCTCATCGGTGACCGAGAAGAAGGCTTCCAGCGAATCCGTCGGCTTGAGCTGCGCCTGGAAGTCGACATTGCTCGCCAGCAGCTTGACGATCAGCGAGATCATCTCGGCGTTCATGCCGTAGGAGAGGGCGGCCCGATAGATGCCGTCATAGACGCGCGGCAGATCGTGACCGCTGGTTACGACCGGCGTTCCGGTATCGTCAAAGGCAGTGGCGACGGCATCGAGCTTGGGGGGCTCCGCTCCGGGTACGAAACGACCGCGATCGTCGACCGCCATCGTCAGCACGTGCCGGTTGCGCGAATAGATTGTCGCCCGGACGATCCTGGCTTCCTCGCCCTTCTGGATGATGCCGATGCGCAGCACATCACCGGGGCCAAGTTCCTTGGCACCAAGCGACGCTTCGATATAACCGGCTGCGTCCTCGGCCTGGGCCTTGGCGTAGCCCGCATTCACGAGCACTGTGGCGATCGGCGTGGCACGGCGCACCGGGATGACGTCGTCGGCATATTCGGTGCTCTGCTCGGTGATGGTCTCGTGGGTCGAGACGGTCATGTTCTCCTCGACGATCCGAGCCGAGAGGCCTTGGATCAAGTCGAGGTTGTCGGTGTCGGAAGCGAAGCGCTGCGGATCGACATAGAACAGGGAAGCGACCTGGGTGTTGCCCTCGGTCAGTACGGAACCGTTGGTCCGGACATTCTCCTCCACTTCGTCGAGCGACATCGACGGGGCGAAGCTGAAACCGGATCCCTTCACCGGAAAATTGACGGTCTTCAGCGCCACTTCGGATTCGACGTCGGAGCCGTAGATGGTGCCGGTTTTTGCCGGCGGCGGCTCGGCCTCTGCCTCGTCCGTGGAGAAGATCGCCAGCGGATCGAAAGCGGGATAATCCTCGGAAGCCTGGTGGTTGGCGGCGAGCGCCATTTTGACGTGGACGAAAGGCCGGCGGCGGACCACTTCCTTCTCGCCGTCATGGATCATCGTCGAGACTTCCATGACGGTCTTGTCCGCCGGCTTGGCGACGATGTTGGGCGACAGGATCCGGTTGCCCCGCTTGGCGGCACTGATCGGCGCTGCGCCGGGCGCGGCAGGATCGAGCGCGGCGAAGGCTTCGGCCGGGATCGCCAGCTGCTGGCGGCCGTCGAGCGCGGCGAAAAGCGCCACTCCCATCAGCAGGCTCGAGGTGATGCCGGTCAGGAACGTGCCCGACAGCCAGCGCATGGAGATCTCGCGCCGGTCCGGCGCGCGCCGTCCATCCGCAAGGATCGGCGGTTGATCGCCGAGCGACCGCAGCATGTTCCTATTGCTGATCATGCCAAACTGGAGGTCCCCGATTACTCTTGCCGTATTCTTAACGTCGATACGTTGCGCGAAAGATGTGCATGTTCCGTGCGCCGAAGTCAAATCGCACGCCGGGAAAGGCCGTCCGGCGCGGCGCCCTGAACGTCGAGTTCGCTTAGATCGGTCGATTGTGAAGAAGTGAAGGCGGAATTGGTTGTCCACAGGGGGCGATCAGCCCCGAAAAAAGAATCTGCAGCCCGCAAAGCCTCAGGTTCTCGGCCTTTGTCAGAAAACTGTCATTTTTTTTGAAGAAGTCTGTTGACGTGTTGGAGGTGGTGGGTCTATAAGCCCGATCACTGA
>NZ_NWTH01000042.1:0-43895 GCF_002531555.1 Sinorhizobium sp. BJ1 | reverse complement strand
CCTGAAGATGACGGGAGTTTCTGTCTTGTCGTCGATCAGACAGGCAGCCGCGCGCATCCGATCTACATCGTTGAAATTGACACGACGACGAAGGTCAATCCTGTTGAGACTGTAGAGGTGGCGTTTTGACCCGCACGATAATGATAGCCCACGGCAGCGCAGCCGTTCAGGCCGCCCGCATCATTGCGGCGGCTGCGAGAGAGCGGGAGGAGTCCAATATATCTACACAAACATCGGACAGCCCGCCTGTTGCCGAGCAGCAGGTCGGCGAATGGCAGCCGATTGAGAGCGCGCCAGCAGTAGGAAGGAAGCGCCTCCTGTTCTTCACGAAAACAAGAATCGTGGTGGCTGGCTATCGCATCGCCAAGACAAGGCTAGTCGTCAGCGATTTCGGCAGGCAGATTCCGGCGACCCATTGGCAACATCTTCCCGCGCCACCAAGCCCCACTGCCACGCCCTAGCGCGCAGACGGGAAGACCACTTTTTGTATACAATCTTCAGTCACCACACCACACCCCGCCGTGCGCCACCAACGCGCGGTGAGACACCACGCCGCTACTGCGCGGCAATGAAGAGGAGACCATTGCCAATGGGCAATCTTGAGCCAACAGCTATTGTTGGCGGCGCACGGCTGTTCCATGCCGACTGCCGCGATGTACTCAGAAGCCTTCCCGACAATTCCATCGATAGCGTGGTCACAGACCCTCCTTACGCGCTCGTCAGCATCGTCAAGCGCTTTGGCAAGCCGAATAGCGCGCCAGCCAAGGGAAACGAGGCTTACCAGCGCGCGTCTGCCGGCTTCATGGGCAAGCAGTGGGACACTGGCGAAGTCGCTTTCAGCGAGGAATTCTGGGCCGAAGTGCTGCGCGTGCTGAAGCCTGGCGGCCACGTCGTCGCGTTCTCCGGCACGCGCACCTACCACCGCATGGCTGTTTCCATCGAGGATGCTGGCTTTGAAATCCGCGACCAGTTGGGGTGGCTGTATGGCTCGGGGTTTCCGAAGAGCCATGATGTGTCGAAAGACATCGACAAGAGAGGCGGCAACCCTCTAGCGTGGAAGGCTTTCTCCACAGCCTACGCGGCAGCGGTAAAGGCTTCGCGGTTCAATCATTCAGCCATAGACCGAGTTCTTGGGATCAAGTCGTCGTCTTGCTACTGGGCACGAGTTGACCACAGGGGCGGAATGCCGCCGAGACATCATTGGGAGCAAGTTCGCGACCTTCTGGCGTTACCAGAAGAAATGGAGCGGCTATACGATGCGGCAGAACGCGAAGTCGTTGGCCAAAAGACCAGTGGGATTGCGAACAAGGCAGAAGGTCAAAGACACACAATCGGTGCATCCTCATCCGTAGTAGTAGACATAACCGCACCCGCTACAGAAGCGGCCATCAAATGGCAGGGCTGGGGCACGGCCCTCAAGCCAGCATGGGAGCCCATCTGCCTGGCGCGCAAGCCACTCATCGGAACTGTTGCTGAGAACGTGCTGGAGCATGGTACTGGCGCAATCAACATTGACGGCTCGCGCGTACCGGGCGGAAACGAACACGAGCTCGGCCGCTGGCCCGCCAACATCGTGCACGACGGCAGCGACGAGGTGCTGGCGGCGTTTCCTGACACGAAGAGCGGCAGCCTTATGGGCTACCACGGTGCTGACGCAGCGCCGATGCCGGCGATTGAAGGCGATTCCGGCTCCGCCGCCCGCTTCTTCTACTGCGCCAAGGCCAGCCGCAAAGATCGGGATGAGGGGCTTGCCGATTTTGACACGAAGACGGTCGACGTGCTAGCGGGCCACCGTTCGCGCCGGATGGAAGAGGTGAAGCGTCCAGATGGCGCTACGCCCGCCGTCGGTAAAAACACCCACCCAACCGTCAAGCCAACCACCCTCATGCAGTGGCTATGCCGCCTCGTCACACCACCCGGCGGCGTCATTCTGGATCCCTTCATGGGGTCGGGCTCGACGGGCAAAGCAGCCGTCCTTGAAGGCTTTCAGTTCGTCGGCTGCGAGCGCGAAGACGAATACATGCCGATCGCCACGGCGCGCATTGCATGGGCCACCGGCGCTGCGTCGACAGACGAGCGACCCGCGGTTGCGCAGCAACAGCCCGCCGCAGCGAACGACAATCTACCCGTCGACCTGTTCGCAGGTGCCGCATAATGGTGAAACTCCCCGGCAAGCCCGCCCTCCCATTCACGCCCACGACCGACGAACGCGGCAACCCAACCACCTGCCGATGCTGTGGGATGTTGGCTTTTGGCATTGGACGTCCAGACCCCACCGACCGACGCCGCCCACCCGATCCGGGCTTCATGTGTCGCCCTTGCCTAGTCGCAGCAGGAGATTTGACGAAATTGGACAGAGTTTCGCTTTATGAAGTCAAAGCCCTAGAAGCGGGCGTCGAGGCGGTTGGCCGGTGGCTGCAGGAGAAGGGGATCACCGACCTCGCCCTGATGGATGAACTAGACGCCAAGCTGCTTGTGAGGGCGGCTTGGGAAGGGTGCGCGCGTGGGGTGCGTGAAGCTCTGCGGGAGGCGCCTTTCTAGCGTGCAGGTCGCTACCACAACCGGCACAGCAAAACCACCAGGAGACTGAATTGACATACAGAATCAAAGCAATCCCCACTGTTTACAATCATGTGCAGTTCCGCTCGCGTCTTGAGGCGAGGTGGGCTGCATTCTTCGATTTGTGCGGGTGGGAATGGGACTACGAGCCGTTTGATTTGGACGGCTGGGCGCCGGACTTCTTGCTCAAGGGCAAGACGAAGGCGCTTGTCGAGGTGAAGCCGATCGATTTTCGGGGAGATGACAAGCAACTAATCAGACAGGCGAAGGCGAAGGCCAAGAAGGCTTTCGATGCGGCCGAGGCAGTTGCTGGCATCAAAAAGCCAATTGATGAAATGAACGGGGAGGAGTTCGAAGGGTACCTTGCGGGAAGAATCTATCCTCCTGAATACGAAATCCTCGTCATAGGCAATGGTCCGTTTAAGACAGACTGGTGGGCCAAGTGGTCCCTTGGGGTGATGGCACTTCAAGAGTGGAACGTAGCCGATGACATAGCCGATATGTTTTTCGGGGCGGATGGAGGGCCGCATTTCGATTATGCGGCGCGGTGGGGAAGCTACGCATACCGCATTGGCGGCCAGTACGATGGCGATCATCACCTTCATAGTATTGGGAGCGATAGACCAGAAGAACTTTGGCGTGAGGCGGGGAACATCGTTCAGTGGCAAGCAAAGAGGGCGGCATGAAACCTGTTGAAATCGCACTTGAGTACGCATCCAACAACTGGCCCGTCTTTCCTTGCCGCCCCAGGCACGAAACCGTAGTAAATCACGCAGGCAAGCCTGAGGAAAAGAAGCCTAAGAGCCCGCTAACTAGGTTCGGCTTCCGGGAGGCGACAAAGACCTCCCGCATCATCGAGAGGTGGTGGCAAGACAATCCTGATGCATTGATTGGCGTGCCATCCGGCGCGCTTTCTGGCTTTTGGGTGCTTGATATTGATGTGCCAGGCCAAGAGCACGACCATGATGGGAATGTGTGGTTAGCCGAGATGGAGAAGCTGCACGGCAAGTTTCCTCCGACGCGCATGGCGCGCACCGCAAGCGGCGGGACACACTACTATTGGCGACATACAGAAGGAGTTCGCAATAAGGCGGCGATTGCGCCAGGCGTGGACACGCGAGGCGAAGGCGGATTCGTCTGCGTGCCTGGAAGCGTGCTTGACGACGGCACATTCTATGAGTGGCTGAACGACCTGCCGATCGCACCCGCTCCCAAGTGGCTGCTCGATCTCGTCTTGCCGCCACCAGTCACGGCAACCGCCGCGCAGCCGTTCTCATACAAAGCCGGCACCAATGACAGCTACGTCAATGCTGCCGTCGACGACGAGCTGCGCAGTCTGGCCAGCACAGGCAAGGGCGGCCGAGGCTACCAGCTCAACGCAAGCGCGTTTTCGCTAGGGCAGATCGTGGCCAGCGGTGCGCTGTCACGATCGGATGCCGAAGACGGCCTGTACAGGGCCGCGCTGTCCAACGGCCTCGTTGCTACCGACGGCGAACGGGAAGTGCGCGCCAAGATCCGCCGCGGGCTGGAAGCAGGCATGAAGCAGCCGCGTGATATTCCAGAGCCGGAATTCCAGCAGGACAACACGAGGCTGGTGGACATTACGCGGATGATTGCCAACGGGTTGGCGAAGGGCCGCTCGAAAGAGGCGGCAGCCGACGAGCAGCGGGAAGACGTGCCGCCTGCGGATGAGCCCGCAGTCGACCAGCCAGCCGCTAACGACAGCGAACCGCAGCAGCAAGAACCGCAGCAACCGCCCGCCGCCAATGACAACGCGCCTCCTGTTGTTGCCACCGCGTTCAAGTGGATCGATCCTGCCAGCCTGCCGCGGCGCGAATTCGCCTACGGCAGCCACCTGATCCGCAAATACGTGTCGGTCACAGTCTCTCCTGGCGGCCTCGGCAAAACATCACTCAGCTTGGCCGAAAGCCTAGCCATGACATCAGGGAAAGCGTTGCTTGGCACGAAGCCGCCGCAACGTCTGCGCGTGTGGGTGTTCAACGCCGAGGATCCGCGCGACGAAATGGAGCGGCGCATCATGGCTGCGTGCATTCACTACAAGCTGCGTCCGGAGGATATCGAAGGCCATCTCTTTCTGGACAGTGGCCGAGAGCAAGAGCTCGTCGTGGCGGTCGAGGATAAGAAAGCCGGCGTACGCATCCAGCAGCCGATAGTCGAGGCTGTCGTTGAGCAGATCGAGCGTAACAAGATCGACGTCATGATTGTCGACCCGTTTGTGTCAACACACGGCGTCAACGAGAACGACAACGGCGCGATCGATAAGGTGGCCAAACTCTGGGCGCAGATCGCCGATTACACCAACTGTGCGATCGACATCGTGCACCACCTGCGCAAGGTGGCTGACCGCGAGGCGACGGTTGAAGACGCTCGAGGCGCGGTGTCCCTGATCGGCGCGGCGCGATCAGTGCGCGTGCTCAACCGAATGTCTGTCGACCAGGCGAGTGAGTCTGGCGTGTCACAAGAGGAGCGTTTCGGCTACTTCTCCGTCACCTACGGCAAATCCAACCTCACGCCGCTCAGCAGCAAGCTTGACTGGCGCAGGCTCGTCAGCACGCCGCTAGGGAACGGCCGCGGGCTCACCAAGCCGCAGGACTTTGCGCCTGTCGTGACGGAATGGAGATGGCCCTCGGCGGAGGAGGTCGCCAACGAGCTCACCGCAGAGCAGGTGGAGCATATCCGCTCGCTGGTCGATAACGGTCAATACAAGGAATCGCCGCGTGCCAAGAACTGGGTTGGCGGCGCGATAGCTTATGCGCTCGGGCTTGATCTCGATGACGAGACGAACAAGCGACGAGCAACGACCATTACGAAGGCTCTGATGAAAGAGGGCACGCTTGTGAAGGTCGAGGAGCACGATCCTGTGCGGCGTGAAATGGGCACGTTTATCCGCTCTGCGGCGGCATAAAAATACAACCAAATCCGTTCGAAAAATACAACCTGTGATACTGCACGGTAATGGCTGCACAGTAGCGTAAAAATTGCCCATTTATCCGGGCAAACACGCTCTGCTCATTTGCACAGTAATACACCTTGTTACTGTGCATGATGAGCGTGCGGCGCACAGTTGGCCCAGTAGTCTAACTGTGCAACTGGGCACCTCAATCGGCCACCAACCGATGCAACCTGAAACCACCACAGCAGGAGACGGCATGACCAAAGCCACCACCAAGAAAACCACCCAAACGACCCGCGTTAACGGCAAGCGCGTCCGCATCGTCACCACGACATCAGCCAACGGCACGAGCGTCAAAGTCACGGACGCAGCGCCGAAGGAGTGGGAAGGCCAAGCCGCCCAGGTCCGCCGTCTGCGCGCCATGCCCGAATACGGCAAGCTGTTCCTGCTGGCTGGCGACCAGAACAGCGCCAAGCGCGGCCCGCGTGCACAGCAGGAGGCGATCGCGGCAGGCATGACGCCAGGCGAGGCGGATCTGCGCCTGTACCTCATTGGCGGCCAGCTACGCATGATCGAGAACAAGGTTGGGCGTGGTCGCTTGTCGCCAGCGCAGGTCGAGCGACATGCGGCTCTGGCACGGCTGGGCTTTGTCGTTGAGGTGGTTCGGTTCGATACGTGCCACGAGGCTGCGGACAAAGCCGAGGCGTTGGTGCGGGGATGGTTGGCGGAAACTGTGCAGAAAGTTGCATGAGTGGTATTGACAAATTTGTAGAACTACAGTACAAAGATAATCACCAAACGGCACCACAACAGAGCACGACGGCTCGCCGATCTGCTCAGCAAGAGGAACGAGATGATGGCGACGATCAAAGAACTGAAGCCGATGGACAGCCCAGCCTTCAAAGAAGGCGACAAGGTCATTGTCACCGTCGGTCACGAACGCCGCTTAGGCACAATCATGTCAGTCGACAAGATGGGTTACGGCGTCGTGTTCCAGAACGGGCGACGGGAAATCTGTTGGCCTGACGAAGTCTCCGCCGCCTAATCCCCTTCGACCCCCACCCCACCAGAGCAGACGCAAGCCGACTGCTGAAACGAGGCCGCCTAGCACCCGCTAGCGCGGCCTTTTCGTTGTCCTGCACCTTGACAAATTTGTAAAACTAACCTACATTTAGCATCCAACCGCCGACCCACCCACCACATCTTGAGGAGGCCGACTTGGCCAGACATGCGTCGCTTGCCGAGCAACTGTCCGCTTTTCGTCGCTACGTCACAACGCCTGACCACGATCCAGAGCCTATCTCCACCAATTGGACGGTAACTCCTGCCAACGACAACAACCCGGAAGAAGTTGCCGAACTTCGGCACGAGCGCAAGCGCATCGTGACGCCCTCAGTTGCTGAAATTATGCGGCACGTCAAGGAAGGCGATGTGGAGCGCAACGACGCAGGTCAGATCGTGCGTATTGGCAAGCTACGCTTCAGCGACGGAAAACAGACGGAGAAGGCGTACAGGCTGACAATCGACGGCAAGATAGAGCAGTACGATGCCAGGATGCCGACGGGAGCCATGCTAGGAACTCGTGACAAGGTCGATACGGCGCTTGGCGGCGCTGAAAATCCGCAGGAAGTAACCGAGAGTAATATCTACTTTGCCGAAATGCTCGACACGCGCCAGCATAAATACGTTACCGGCAAGAAGTTCAGAGGCGAGCGTGTAAAAACCACTCGCGAAGAAACCAAGCGGGAACTGGCCGAAGCGTACTCCAATACCGACATGACGAAGGTGACGTTCATACACTACCCAGATGGCTTGCCGTGCGGATCGGCGAAGGTTGCCGACAGTTTTCTAGGCATGCAGAAGACGACCTGCTCTGGTGGCGGATCCACGATGTGGCAGGACATCGTAAGCGAGCGGGAAGAGCGCAAGGAGTGGTTAGACGCGGTGGGCAACATGGCAAACGATCACCTGGAAATCCTTACCATGTCAGCCAAGGCCAGCAGCCTGAAGCAGATCGGAATCGCCAGAGGCTACAAAGGCCAATATGCAATTGAGGCTGGCAGGCGCCTTCTTGTTGCGGCGAATGATAACTTCCAACAGGCCATGGAATTGGCCAATTACGCAAAAGACCCCAAGACGACCTGACTTTCTGCAATCTCGGAGAGAGTACAGCGAAGGGGTTCAACAACTATGTTGCTGTGCCCCGCACTGTTCCGTGCGCTATGCGACGGACGCTCGCACATGCTGCACTTCGTTGCAGCCTCTGAGGTGGGCGTAACTATAACGCGGGGTAGAGAAGCGGTCATCTCGCCAGCCTCATAAGCTGGAAATCATGGGTTCGAATCCCATCCCCGACACCAATTGGCAGTTCTAGGGTCTAACCCGCGACATCGCCTCGTTGACCGGCTTCGGTCCTGCGGTGGCTGCCAATCCCCATTGCCGCAGCGCGCCTCCTCTCGCGACGTGGCAATCATGCGCCAGGTTGAGCGGTCTATCTGCTCCCTGGCGCTTTCCTTTTTGCGTGGTGTGTATGGCTGACCATCGCAGCGAAGAAGCAGCACGCTATCGCAAGCTGTACAAGACAGCACGCTGGCGTGCACTGCGCCACTACCAGTTATCGATGCAACCCTTATGCCAATGGTGTCTCGAGCGAGACGAAGTGACCGAGGCGAGGGAAGTTCACCACGCCACCCCACATAGGGGAAACGAAGAGTTGTTCTGGTCAGGCCCATTCGTGTCGACCTGCACCCCCTGCCACTCATCGAGAGGCCAGCTAGAGGATCACGGTAAGACGGTCGTGGTCTATGGGGCAGATGGTTGGCCCCTCTGATGGGGAGGGGTATAGCAGATCGCTAAAAAGCGCGCTTGCAGGGGACCGGCGCGGGCCATTCTTGCACATTTTTTCAATTCAAATGTTGAGGGTATCGCATGGCTAGGCCGCGGACGCCGAAGGCCAAGGCGAAAATTACTGGCCACGCCGACAAACAGAAAACGAAATTCGAGGAGCGCCACGAGCCGGATGTCGCCGAGACCGTCGGCGAGCCATTCGAGTGGCTGAATGAGCACGCGCAGCAGGCGTGGCGCGAAATTGCATCTGAGGTGCCCTGGCTCAACTGGAGCCACCGCGGTCACCTGGCGATCGCTGCGAATATCCGCGGCAGGATGATGAAGGGTGATGACGTTGGCGTGCAAGCCATGAACCTTCTCCGCCAGTGCTACGGCCAAATGGGGGCGACGCCGGCTGATGCCAGCAAGGCTGGAGCTAAACCGGATGGCGAGAGCAAAGACCCAGCGGACGAGTTCTTCAACGACTGACCTGCCTGCACACTTCAACCCGCCATATCCTACTGGCCCGGTGGACGAGTACGCCGAGAAGGTCATCAACGGCACGATCATTGCTGGCCCGCATGTGCGGAACGCTTGCCAACGCCACAAGGATGATAGGCTTAACGGCCCAGCGCGCGGAATCCACTGGGATCCCTTGGCGGCCGATCGTGTTTTGCGTTTCTTCCCTGCGGTTTTGCGGCTCAACGGCGGCCAGTTCGAAGGTCGTCCGTTTCATCCACACCTCTCGCAGCAGTTCAAGATCGGCTCCATCTTCGGGTGGAAGCGCGTTGAGTCTGACGGCGCAATTCTGCGACGTTTCCGGCGCGCCTACATTGAAGAGGGTAAAGGCAACGGCAAGTCGCCCCTCGCGGCCGGAATTGGCCACTATTGCTTGACGGCCGATGGCGAGGCTGCGGCCGAAATCTACGCTGCCGCTGCGAACAAGGACCAGGCTTTCGTTCTGTTCCGCGACGCGGTCGCGATGTACGAGCAGTCACCGGCACTGAAGTCGAAGTTGACGCCATCCGGCGGCAACCCGGTATGGAACCTTTCGTACCTAAAAAAGCGGTCGTTCTTTCGTCCGATCTCGCGCGAAGGCGCGCACTCTGGCCCGCGTCCGTACATCGCTCTCTGCGATGAGATCCACGAGCACCCCGATGGCAAGGTCATCGAAATGCTCGAGCGCGGCTTTAAGTTTCGCCGGCAGCCTCTGCTGTTCATGATCACAAACTCCGGCTCGGATCGTAACAGCATTTGCTGGGACGAGCACCAGCACGCGGTGAAGGTGGCGGCCGGGACGCAGACGCCCGATGACGATTTCACGTACGTCGGCGAAGTCGTTGATGACACGACGTTTTCTTACGTCTGCGCGCTAGACAAAGACGACGACCCGTTTACGGACCCGACTTGCTGGCAGAAGGCAAACCCGCTCTTCGGCGTCACGCTGAAGCACGACTACCTCGCCGGTGTTGTCAACCAGGCTAAGGACATTCCGTCGAAGCGCAACGGCATCTTGCGGCTGCACTTCTGCGTATGGACCGAAGCCGACACAAGTTGGATACCGCGGCCAATCCTTGAAAAGGTGATGGTCGACTTCGACCCTTACGTCGAGCACAAGGGAAAGCCTATTACGGCGGCTGGCCTAGATTTGTCTGGCGCAAAGGATTTGACCGCGGCGGCATTCATTATTGAGACCGGAACCAAGCGCGTGCAGCGCGAGGACGGTACCGAGGCGGACCTGCCAACCTACGATCTATGGATTGAGGCTTGGACGCCGAGAGAGACGATGGACGAGCGGTCCAAGCAGGACCACGTGCCGTATCGTCTCTGGAATGAGACGCATTATCCCGGCACGACATGGCCTTACATCCATGCCCCGGACGGAAAGCGAGTTCGCTACGACCATGTTGCTGCACTTTTCGCACGCCTCAATACCGAGCATGGTATTGGCGTTTTGGCTTACGATAACTACGCCTTCGACAAGTTCGCGGAAGAGCTCGACGCCTATGGCGTGGATATACCGACCGTAAGCCACCCGCAGGGCGGCAAGAAGCGCGCGCAGCCGTCGGCTGAGAAGGTTGCGGCCGCAGAGGCGGCGGGCCTTCCGAAGCCGCTAGGGCTTTGGATGCCTGGCAGCGTTTCGGCGCTGGAAACGCTCATTCTTGAAGAGCGTATCAGGCTTCGCCGGTCTCCGGTTTTGCTCGGTGCCCTTATGGGTGTGGCGATCGAAACTGACCCCCTCATGGGTAACCAGTGGTTCAGCAAGAAGAAATCGACGGTTCGAATCGACCCGGCGGTCGCCGCGGCGATGGCGGTAGGCGCGGCGGTCGACGGAATGCCTGAACCTGTAGTCGTGGCGTCCCCCTGGGAAGATCCTAACTTCAAGATTGCGGTGGTTTGATGTGGCCATTTAATAAAAGGCAGGCCGCCGCGGAAACGCGAGCAAGTCTGGAAAACCCAAGCGTTCCGCTATCAGACGTGGGCGCTTGGCGCTCTCTGATGGATGATTGGCACGGCGTCGCCGGAGTTGTCGTAACGCACGAGACAGCACTTGAGGTGCCCGCTGTGTGGTGCGCAGTCAACTTCATCGCCAATACTATCGCCAGCCTGCCTCTGCAGGTCTATCGGAAGAGCGACGACGGTCGCGATACGGTCGAGAGCGATCCGCTTTACGGCATCCTGCATGACGCGCCGAATGACGAATTGACGTCGTTTATGTGGCGCAAGGGCATGATGATCAGCGTTCTGCTGCGTGGCCGCGGCGTTTCGTTCATTGAGCGGAACAAGGCCGGCCGGGTGATGAACATCTGGCCCCTTGACGCAGACAAGTTGACCATTGAGCGCAAGAACGGCCGCAAGCTTTATCATTATGAGGACGGCACGCGGAAAGTCACATACACCGCAGGCGAGGTCATCGATCTCACCTTCATGCTGAAGCCCGACGGCGTTTCGCACGTCGACCCGGTTACGAAGTTGAAGGGTGCTGTAGGCCTTGCGCTCGCGCTTGACGAGTACGCCCGCAAGTTCTTCGCCAACGGCGGCGTGCCTCCTTTGGCGCTTTATGGGCCGATGCCATCGCCAGCAGCAGCCGCGAGGGCGTCGCAAGATGTCGAGAAGGCTGTGCGAGACGCAAACGCCGAGCGTCGAAACGTCATGATCATGCCTACAGGGCATGAGTTGAAGGCTGTAGGTGTAGATCCGGATAAATCGCAGATGGTGGAATCCCGCCGGATGCAGATCGAAGAGATCGCACGTATTTACGGCCTCCCGCCAGTCTTCCTGCAGGATCTGACACACGGCACATTCAGCAATACGGAACAGCAAGACCTGAACTTGGTCAAACACCTTATATCTCAGTGGGTTAAGGCGTGGGAGCAGGAGTTGAATCTTAAGCTGTTCTCGGCGCGAAATCGCACCAAGTTCTGCGAATTTAATATCGACGGCTTGCTCCGCGGAGACTTCAAGACGCGCATGGAAGGCTACGCCAAGGCGATTCAGAACGCGATCAACACCCCAGACGAGGTGCGCTCCATGGAGAACTGGCCGAAGCACGGGGGAGAGGCCGAGAAGCTTCATATCCAGGGCGCCACGGTGCCTCTCGGCATGCAGAGCACGGCAGCAAAGCCGGCTCCAGCCAACGACAACAATAACGACGAGGCCAACGCCGCATGACTAAGATTGAGAAACGAGGCGGACTCCTCGGCGTAGAAACTCGTGCCGAGGACGAGAAGCGCACGCTAGTCGGCTATGCGGCCGTCTTCAATTCTGACGCTGACATCGGGGGCTGGTGGGTTGAGCGCATCGCCCCCGGTGCATTCTCCGGCACGATCGGCGGCGATATCCGTGCGCTCGTCGACCACGACATGGGCCGCGTCATTGGTCGCACGAAGAGCGGCACGCTTAGGCTGTCCGAAGACAGTAAGGGATTGCGCTGTGAAATTGACATTCCCAACACCACCGACGGCAACGATCTTTGGGAACTCGTCGAGCGAGGCGATATTTCGGGGATGTCGTTTGGCTTCCATGTGACGAAGCAGGAATGGGACGAGACCGTTGATCCGCCCGTTCGCACAATCCAAGCCATTGACCTTGTGGAGGTCAGCGCGGTCGCGTGGCCGGCATATGACGACACGACGATCGGCAAGCGGTCGCTGCAGGAATGGCGCGACGCTCGCTCTGCGGAAGAGCAAGAAATCGAAGATCCGGCGGCAGCGCCGGTAAGCAAGGCTACGCTCACGAGAGCTCGCCTTAAAATGGACCTTGATTTGAAGGTCCGCAGCATGCGCTGACCAAGCGCTGTCACCCACCAGAAACAACCACATCGAACCCGCCGTCGCGGGTTTTTTCGTATGGAGACTCCATGTCCAAAATTACAGAACTGCGCGAAAAGCAGCAGAAGCTTGTCGCAGACGCCCGCTCACTCCTTGCCGACATTAAGGATGACACCGCAGAGGCTCGAGTCGCCGAGCTCGAATCCCAGCACGACGCCGCTATGGCCGAGTATGATCGTCTCGAGGCCCGCATCAAGCGCGAAGAGGCTCTTGAAGAGCGCGAGCGCGAACTGAATGCGGCTGATGAGCGCCGCCCGAGCGCAGATACCCGCGCAACTCCTGGCGTCACTGAAAAGACTGACGCCGAGAAGTATGCGGACGCCTTCCGCACCTTCGTTCGCGGCGGCCGTTCGCAGCTTTCCGCTGAACAGCGCGGCATCCTGAAGTCCTACGAAGAGCGCGCACAGTCGGTCGGCACCAACACCGCCGGCGGCTACCTCGTTCCGGTTATCTTCCAGGAAGAACTGGTCAAGTCGCTTAAGGCTTGGGGCCCGATGATGGATCCGGGCGTCACTCGCATGCTGCAGACCGCAACCGGCGCAGCCTTGACGTTCCCGACGATGAACGACACCGCAAATGTCGGCGCTCTCATCGCTGAAAACACGCAGGTTTCGCTTGCTGAGATCGCGTTCGGAACGAAGACGATCGACGCCTTCAAGTACACCTCCGGCGTTGTTCTCGTCTCTGACGAGCTCCTGCAGGATGCAGTTCTTGACGTCGAGTCGATCATCCGCGACGCCATGGCTGAGCGCATTGGTCGTATCGCCAACACGCACCTGACCACTGGCGACGGCTCGTCTAAGCCGAACGGCATAATCACGGCCGCGACCGCCGTTGAGTCCTCCGACGACGTGACCATCACGTTCGACGACCTCATCGACCTCGAGCACAGCGTCGATCCGGCCTACCGCGCCGACCCGTCTTGCCGCTGGATGTTCAACGACGGCACGCTCAAGTCGCTGAGAAAAATCAAGGATTTGGAAGGAAACTATGTCTGGCAGCCCGCCGATGTGAAGGGCGGCGCCCCGGCGACCATCCTTAACTACGGCTACTCGATCAACCAGGCTATGGCCTCGATCGCAGCATCTGCCAAGCCGGTAGCCTTCGGCGCCTTCAACAAGTACCTCGTGCGCAAGGTGAAGGAATTTGCCATCAAGCGCCTTGTTGAGCGGTACGCGGACTACGGTCAGGTCGGCTTTATCGGCTTTACCCGTTTCGACGGGGAACTGCTCGATGCCGCAGCCGTCAAGGTTCTGCAGAACAAGGCTTCCTAAGCCTAGTTTGGGGCGTCCTTAGTGGCGCCCCACTTTTATTTCAGGAGATCGCCATGCGCGTCAAAATGCTGAATAGCCGTGTTGGCGTCAACGTGACGTTTGATGGCGGGAGCGAATACGACTTGCCTGAAGCGCGCGCTTTGCGCTGGATTGCGGCTGGTTTTGCGGTTTCAGTTGAGGATGTTGCGGAGGCCGCTCCGGCAGAGGTGGAATTCGAGCCAGTGGATGCGGCGCCAGAGCCGGAGACGCCTGTCGCCACCGCACCCGCACCAAGACGGGGCCGCCGTAAATGAACGAATGGACACGGCTGGTAAGAACAGTCGCGCCAGCGGCTCCCGTCGTGACGTTGGTTGAGGCAAAGAGACAGCTTCGCGTAACTTTCGATGACGATGACGCGGAAATCGAGGCGATGGTCTCGGCTGCCACGGCCGCAATCGAAGGTCCGAGCGGAATCGGGATCGCGCTTAGCCCGCAAACGTGGCGCCTGTCGCTTGATCACTTCCCTTGTGAAATCGTTGTGCCCCTTGGCCCAGTCACGTCGATTGCCAGCATTGCATACACGGACGCCAACGGCGACCCGGCCACGGTAGCTTCGTGGCGCGCCGATCTCGACGCGCAGCCGCTCCGCATTTGGCCAGCGCGCGACACCAGTTGGCCTGCCATCGTGTGCGAGCCTGGCGCGGTCAAGGTCACGTTCGTTTGCGGATATCCGACGCTGCCGGTTGACCTAAAATGGGCAGTTTTGCTGCTCGTCTCGCATTTCTACGAGAACCGCGAAGCGGTGACTACCGATGTTAGTGCGGCGGAACTCCCGATGGGCGTCTCGTCGATCTTGGAACGATATAGGGTCGGCCGTGTGGCCTGACTTGGGAGAACTACATGCCGATTCGTGAAATCCACAATGACATCCATCCTGTCCCGCTATTCGCCCCGAAGGCGGCCGTAACTGACGATACGGCGCAGGTCTCTGCCATCATCGACACGCTCGGCTTTGAAGCCTGCGAGCTCGTCTTTGTTACCGGCACTAATGCCGACGCGGACGCAACCTTTGCTGTGCTTGTTCAGGACGGTGACGCCGCCAACCTTTCCGATGCCGCCGCAGTCGACGACGCATACCTCGTCGGCACTGAGGCGCAGGCAGCATACACGTTCGCTGACGATGGCGAATGCCGCAAGATCGGTTATCGCGGGTCCAAAAGGTATGTGCGCATGACAATCACGCCAACCGGCAACACCGGCAACATCTTTCTCGCTGGTGTGGCCGTCCTCGGCAAGCCGGTGAGCACGCCGACCGCGACGCTTTCGTAAGGAGTCTGACTAGTGGCTGATTTGACCATAACCGCCGCAAACGTGGTTTCCGGCGCTGGCGCTGCGATTGAACACGGCACTGCCGGCGCAACCGTGACCGCTGGCCAGATTGTCTATCTCGACAGCACCACCACAGGGAAGTGGCAGCTTGCTGATGCGGACGCCGCAACGGCTGCCGCACGCGGTCAGGGCAAAATTGGTGTCGCCCTCCATGGCGCGGCACTCAACCAGCCTCTAGCGGTACAGACGGCTGGCCCTATCACGATCGGCGCCACTGTCGTGGGTGGCACGGCTTACTACCTGTCTCCGAATCCTGGCGGCATCGCACCGCTGGCCGATATCCTGACGGGAGATTACGTGACGCTGATCGGCATCGCTACGAGCACGTCGGCCATCAAACTCGACTTCCAGTATAGCGGCGTGGCTCTTTGATCTGAGAGACGTTTCGCCTATATAGAAGTTGCTCGGCTAGGGTCGCCCCCGAAAAGCGGTCATCCAGCCGCCTGCCGAGCGCCACATCTGGATAGCAAGAGGGATACTTGCATGAGTGATTTCTATGTGTACGCATGGCTGCGTCCGTGCGGAACTCCTTTCTATATTGGGAAGGGTAAGGGCGACAGGGACCGTGAGACGAAGCGGGCCAATCCCCATTTCAAGCGCATCGTCGATAAAATAAAGCGCTCCGGCAACGAGGCTATCGTCATTAGGGTGTTGGAAAACCTTGATGAAGATGAGGCATTCGAGTTGGAGAAGGCGCTTATCCGGAGTTATGGTCGCAAGAACAACCGTACCGGCATCCTCGTCAACATGACAGACGGCGGCGAAGGTCCGCAAGGTCGCGCGCACAGCGAAGAATCTATTGCCAAAATGAGGCTGGCACACAGCAACATAAGCGAAGAAACTCGCGCCAAGATGAGTGCCGCCCAAAAAGGCAAGAAACTCAGCGAAGAGCATCGCGACAGCATATCAAGCGGGATGATTGGTCGAGTGCTTAGCGATGCGACGCGCGCGAAACTAAGCCGGTCACATACAGGCAAGAAAATGAGTTCTGACGCCCGCGCAAAAATGAGCGAGGGGCGTAGGGGAGTGTCCTTGAGCCAAGCGCATCGCGAAAAGCTAAGCGCGGCTCAGGTTGGGAAGAAAAACAGTCCTGATGCAATAGCCAAAATGGCATCTGCCGCTCGCCTCGCCCCGGCGAAAAAGGGAAAGTTTAAGGGTGTCAATTTCCAAAAATCGAGTGGGAAGTGGCATGCGCAATTATACCTCGACGGCAGGAATAGACATATTGGTTACTTCCAAGCGCAGGAGGATGCGGCAAGGGCGTATGACGCAGCGGCGTTCGCTTCGTTTGGGTTTGATTGCTATCTGAACTTCCCTGCTGAAATTGCATCAAATGACAACGGAGGTGCGGGCCTTGCCAGCCGGGAAGCTAACTGAGTGCGTCTCCCTATACCGACGGGGCGAACTCGACGACGGTTACGGAAATACCGTAACAGATTGGATCCTTCAATTCGATGCCGCAGCCGGTTACACGCATCTGCGCGGCGGCGAGACGGTGATGGCAGCCAGATTGACCAACAGGCATCCGGTTGTCATTAGGATCCGCACCAGCACTGCGGCTCGGCCTGTTACCGCCGAGTGGAAGCTTGTCGATAAGCGGTCTCTCGTTGAGTACGCAATCAAAGACGTTACCCACGACGTCGACCGCAAGTATATAGACTTGCTTTGCGAGCGAGGCGTCGCGGTCTGATGGTTAAAGGCGTATCCGAACTGAACAAAGCACTGGCCTCCATGCCAAAGCGCGTCGAGAACGCATCAAAAAAGGCCATGGCCAAGGGCGCCGACGAACTCGTCTCAATGATGAAGCGCCTGGTTCCGGTAGACCAAGGCGACTTGCGGAACTCGATCGCATGGAAGTGGGGCGAGGCGCCGAAAGGCGCTGTTGTCCTGGCGCAGAGCGAGCCGACCGAGCGCGGCCTTAAGATCACGGTCTATGCGACAGACTACAAGGCCCGCTGGCTAGAATTCGGTACGGTCAAGATGCGCGCGCAGCCTTACTTCTTCACGTCCTACCGATCGCTCAAGAAGCGCATCCAGTCGCGCATCAAGCGCGATATGAAAAAGGCTATTCGTTTCGTCGGGCCGCCTGTAAGGGGTGACGCATGAGCGCATCGGCTGAACTGCAGAAACTGCTTTTCGACACGCTTACCGGCAACGGGCAGGTAATGGCCTTCGCGGGCGGTGTGTACGACAGGGTGCCGGCGGATCCATACAAGGCCAAAACAGCATACATCAGCTTCGGACCATCCGACGTTGTCGATGACAGCGCCGAATGCGTCACATCCGGCGAGCACACATTTCAATTGGATGTGTGGAGCAAGGCAGTGGGCCAGGTCGAAGCCAAGCGGCTCGTCGATCTGATCTACGGCGCGCTGCACGAACAAGAGTTGACGCTCACCGAGAACGCGCTCGCTGAGATCCGCGTCGACTTTCGGCGCGTGTTTCCGGATCAGGATCCGTTGATAACCCACGGCGTCGTCACGGTTACGGCGTTCATTGAGGAATTGTGATGGCTTGGATGCTGGTTCGCAAGGAAGTGAACTGGTCTCGGCCTAAATCGAAATTCTCTTTCAATGCGAAGCCGAAGCCGGATCCGCAATGCTTCCCGCGCGACTTCGTTGAATATGCCGTTTCGACAGGCAGGGCCGAGAAGGTGCCGCCGCCGAGGCGGCAGGACAAACCAAACTAAATCACCGCGATTCACAAGACACAACCGAACCGCCGCAGAAAGTGCTGGCGGTTTTTCTTTGCCATGAAAGGAAAACCAAATGGCGGCACCAGTAACTGGCGCATTCCAGCACCTTGTCGTTGAGATCGAGACGACCCCCGGCTCCGGCGTTTACTCGAAGATCTGCGGCATCACGTCAAGGGGCGTGAATCGCACGAGCAATCTGAGCACGACCGAGGTTCCCGGCGACTGCGACGACGAATCTGTACCTTCGAAAATCGAAAAAGCGGTTCAGTCACAGGAAGTAACCATCTCTGGTTCTGGCACCTGGGCTAGGCAGTCCCATGAGGTAATGCTGGACTGGTGGTATGGGGGCCAAACGCTCAACATCCGTGTTCAGCATGTAAATGCCGCCGTAGGCGATACTGAGTATGAAAGTGGTCCCGCGATCTTGTCCCAGCTTAACCACCAGGTCGAGAAGGGGCAAAAAATCCAGGCTGAAATTCAAGTAGAGTTCGACGGCGTCCCGACCCGCACGGCGAAAGCGTAGTTGGATCTAGGCGTTAATTCGCTTATATAGAAGTTGTTCGGCTAGCTCGACGGAGCGAAAAGCGGTCATCCAGCCGCCTGCCGAACGCCTCATCTGGATAGCAAGAGGGATACTTGCATGAATAATTTCTATGTGTACGCATGGCTTCGTCCATGCGGAACTCCCTTCTATATCGGCAAGGGCGTTGGCAAGCGAGATAGGCAGGTTAAGAATAATCCTATCTTCAAGAATATTCTCAGCAAAATAAAGCGTTCTGGAAATGAGCCAGTCTTGATCAGGATTTTAGAAAATCTTGATGAAGACGAAGCCTTTGAGATGGAGAAGGCGCTCATCAAGAGTTACGGCCGTAAAAACAACGGCACCGGTATACTGGCCAACATGACAGATGGCGGGGATGGCGTGTCTGGATGGGTTGCCAGCGACGAAACTCGCTCAAAGATGAGTGAGTCGCAGAAGGGTAAGGTTTTTAGCCCAGAAACTCGAAAGAAAATAGGCGACGCAAATAAAGCCCGCAGGCAGTCCGAAGGGACGCGAGCAAAACTGAGTGCTTTGCGAACTGGCACAAAATTAAGCGAGGATCATCGCAAAAAGATAGGTGAATCGCTTAAGGGGCGCGAGCGGAGTGAAGAGCACAGGGCTAAGTTGAGTGTTGCCCTCATGGGCAACAAGAACGGTTCGTTTACTAACTTGAACATTTCTAGGGTTGGTCGGCCGCTCGGTGATGAGCATCGAGCCAAGATGACGCTTGCACGCAGGATGGCTCCCGGTCGTCGTGGTTACAAGGGCGTATCTCAGCGTAGCTGCGGGAAAAAGTGGCGCACAGAGATAAACGTCGATGGGGCCATAACTTACTTGGGGACGTACACCAATCCCGAAGACGCTGCGCGCGCTTACGACAAGGCGGCTTACGAAGCTTGGGGATTCAACTGCTACCTTAATTTTCCAGAAGAATTTGCAGTAAAGGAAGCCGCATGAGAGGCGCAGAGGAGATAACATGGGCGGGCGGAACCAACCAGTTCCGCCTCGCCATCGGCGAATTGCGCGCCATCGAGAGCAGGTGCAATGCCGGCGTCTCTGTCGTGCTGATGCGCTTGCTCGGCCAGCAGTGGGGCACGGACGACGTTGTGCAGCCGATCCTACTCGGCCTGACTGGGGCCGGCATGTCGGAAGGCGAGGCCAAACGCTGCCTGGACCGCGCGTACAGCACGTCGAACCTATACGGTCTAGCCATCAACGCCGCATCCATCCTGCAGAAGTTCATCATGTGGGATCCAGACGGTGATGTGCCGGGGGAGTCGCGGGCGGGGGCGGAAAATCAGACCCAAACCCGCTCCCAAACGGACGCACCAAGTGGTCAACCTACGTCGGCACAGGAGCCGTTCTAGGCTTCACCCCTAGGGACGTCGACGACATGACTCTCTGGGAGTTTGCCGTGTGCATGCATGGCTACCAAGAGGCGCACCGCACAGAAGACGCTCCGCCACCTCCGATGCCTGACGACAAACTGGCCGACTTGGGGATCGTGGGCTTCTAGCACTTGAACCGGAATTCATAGAGCGGCTTGCTGAGAAGTTGGCCGCTCGCGATCCTGCAACCGCTGCGGCCAGTATTCGCAAGATGCTGCTGCGCGGCTGCTTTCATTCGAGCCTCCGGCGTCATGCTGTTTGCGAGCCCGAGCGTCGCGCCTTGCACCATGCCGACGGTCATCGTCTTGCCGAGGCTCGGCGCAACCATCAGCGAGTTTTCGGTTTTGTGATCGTACACGCGGTACGTATCGTCGGCCATCCGCACATGATGGACCGGGAATTTGTAGGTAAGCATGCGCGATGTGCTTCCTGCTGTTGCGCACGACGATACGGCGAGCGTTGCGATTGTCAGGGCTGCGGTTGTCTTCAACGTGATTCCTCCTTCGCGGTTAGTTGGCTGCGCCTCAGCTATCGTATAGTTTAACAAATTTGTCAAGGGTGACTAATGGCCGGTGAACAGGACACGGCTCGCCTGCTGGTGAGCATAGAAGCTACACAGGCCAAATTTGAGAAGCAGTTGGCGGCCGTGGCTAAGGCTGCAGAGCGAGCGGCGCGCAACACCGAAAGCGCGTTCCAGAGCGCAAACGACAATATCGGCAAGTCTTTCGAAGGCGCCACACGTAAGGTCGAGCGGTCGACCGGAGCGCAGCGCGCGGCGGTATCTAACCTCTCTGCACAGCTAAACGACATCGGCATGCAGTTGGCCAGCGGCACTTCACCATTTACGGTGATGATACAGCAAGGCAGCCAAGTATCGCAGGCCCTGCAAGGAAGCGGTGGCCTAGTTGGCGCGGTAAAGACGCTCGGCGGCGCGTTTACGCAGTTGGTCAACCCTGTTTCTCTTGCCTCGTTCGCGTTGATCGGTCTAGCTGGCTACGCGGTTCAATATTTTACCAGCGTCAACGATGGCGCAGAGACTTCCGACAAGGCGCTTAAGGCGCATGCAGACCTGATTGCCGCCGTTGCCAAGGAGTGGGGCGACGCCGTCCCGGCGCTTCAGGCTTACGCCAAGGCGGCGCAAGAGGCGCAGAACATCGCGCAGTTGCGCGAAGCAACTGATCTGCACATTGACGACATCTTCAAGCAGGCGCGCGAGCAAGTTACGGGACTTACTGTGGATTTGGTCGACGTGGTCGACCAGTTGCGGGCTGCCGGCGCGAACGAGGAGAGCATTCTTCGGATCCAAGACGCGTTCACCGCCGTAAAGACGGCGATCGACAGCGGCAAGGATTCGACGAAAGAGACGCAAGAACTCACCGCCGCTCTGATTAACGAGTGGCTGAACAGCGGCGTCACCAGCGCGCAGGCTTTTGCCGGTCAAGTCCATAACATTGCGCAGGCATTCGCAGAATATGCGAAGCAGGCGGAGGAGGCCCGGAAGCAGGCGGAGGCCGCCATTCAGGCCCGCCGTGTTGAGGAGATGCAGAAGACGCTGCCTGGCAATCTTGGGCAATTGTCGCCGATATTCTCGGGCGGCGGACGCTTCATGAATGAGGCGGAGGCCATGAATGCGCGGGGTGCCGGCGAGCAATCGCAGTTTCAGCAGGAGCAAGCACGAGCGGCCAGCGCTGCCGGCAAGGTTGCCGATTCGTTCGAAGGGCTGGACGGCGCCGTAAAGCGATACGTCGACAACGTCGTAAAGTCGGAAAGCGGCGGCAACGCCAGCGCCAAGAACCCGAACTCGAGCGCGACCGGGCTTGGTCAGTTTATTGAGAGCACCTGGCTGCGACTGTTCAAGCAGAACTTCCCTGACCGCGCACAGTCGATGGCTGATTCAACCATCCTGGCGTTGCGCAACGATGCGGAAATATCGCGCGGCCTGATCGAAGCGTACGCAAAAGAAAACGCCTCGCTGCTGCGGCAGGCTGGCGTTTCGGTCAATGAAGCGGCGCTGCAGTTGGCGCATTTCCTTGGACCAGGCGGCGCTATTTCGGTGCTGACTGCCAAGAGCGGCACACCAGTTTCGCAAGTGCTCGGAGCGGACGCCATCAATGCCAACCCGTCCATTCTGGGCGGAGGCGCCACGGTCGACGACGTCATTGCGTATGCGCAGCGACGGACGCAGGCAGTGCAGGGCGAGACTGCGGCCGTGCATTCGTTGAATGATGCGTGGGCTGGATTGCGCGCGCCGACAGATGCACACACGCAGGCCGTTAACCAACAGGCGCAGGCATATGACCAATTCGGCCAGATAGCGCAGACCGCGTTCCAAGGACTAGCCAACGCGCTTGCCGACGGCAAGCTTGAAGGCAAGGAGCTTCTGCAGATCGTAATGCAGATCGTGCAGCAGTTGTTCAGCATGCCATCTGGAGGCGGAGGCGGAGGCGGGCTGTTCGGAGGCGGTGGATTCGGCGGCATTCTGTCTGGCATCTTCGGTTCGATCTTCCATAAGGGCGGTGTCGCTGGTGGCCCCGCACCCCAGCGTATGGTTAGTCCATCTGTCTTCGCCGGTGCCAAACGCTACCACACAGGCGGCGTTGCCGGCCTGCAGCCTGGAGAAGTGCCCGCAATTTTGCAGCGCGGCGAAGTTGTGCTGCCACGCGGCACGAAGATGGGCGGCGGGCAGCAAGTGCACGTCACGGTCGGCGTGTCGGCGGACAACAATGGCAACCTCATGCCCTTTGTCCAAGAGGTAAGTCAGCAGACCGTGAATAGCGCGGCGCCCAAGATCGTATCCGCGGCCAATCAGCAGGTTGTCCCGACTATGGCGGCTCATCAAAAAAACAAGGCGGGTGCTGAATGGCGTTGATAATCGAATGGCCAATTTGCGTCCTTCGCCCGCAACAGGCCTCCGCCAATCTCGTGCCATTCACTCGTTCGGGTGGGCGCACGCTCGGCGGTGTCGAGCCGTCGACGCGCACCGACCTCGGCTTTTGGTCGATCGACTACGGCAATATTGTCGTCTCCAACAAAAACCGCGACCAATGGCAAACATGGAACGCGATTCGGCAGAAACTCGGCGGACGCTCCGGCCTGATTGCTGTGCGCGTTCGCTCCAGCCTGTCGGCTCCTTACGCCTCCGGCAAATTCGAGCCGGTTATCGAGACGGATCACAGCGACGACTCGCCTTTTGACGACGACACGCCGTACACGCAGGGCGCCATATCGGTAGTAACCGACGGCGTGACTGCTGTGGGCGCAACGTCCATCAGGCTGCGCATTATCAACGCTGACGCCAACCTCGTTGGGGTGCGATTTTCGTACAATCATGCGCTCTACGAAACGGGGCCGGTCACGTCGATAAGCGGCGATATCTGGACCGTGCCGATTTCGCCTTCGGTGCGCGAGCTCATTCCTGCCGGCGCAGATCTCGAATTCGACCAGCCGACGTGCCTTTGCCACCTGGCGGAGGACCGCGGCATGGATATTGATCAGAACGCTGTTGGGAAATTCTCGTTGCCGTCTGTCTCGTTTGTCGAGGCGGTTGATTATTGGTCGAACCTCTGAGGGAGGGCGCATGTACAAGGTCGTTGATCTTATCGAGGACAAGCACACCACCGTAGAGGCCACCCTGAATGAGTGGGTTGCGAAGGGATATGAGCCTTTCCAAGTGATAAGGCGCGCCACCTATAGCTGGCGGCTGATCTTCCGCCGCGCCGACGAGGCGAACGTCGGGTCGGTAGCCGATGGCAATTAAATCTCTGCGCATCCTGTGCGATGTGGAACTCCCCGACGATACCATTCGCATTTGGGATGGCTCGGGCGGCTCTTTCATCGACATAGAGGGCAACATCTATCGGCCGGCGCAGTTCACGGAGGACGCGCTGCAGTCGATCGAGGCAGCCATCAACGGCGAGGCATTCACTCTTTCGCTTTCGCTGATTTCGATTAGCCAGTCGGCAGCCGACAGCATCTGGGACTACGACGAGACGGCCAGCGTGCAAGGCTCGCCTGTCGTCATCAAGTTGCAGATTCTCGACGAGGACGAGCAACCCGATGGCGACGCGATTGTCGTCTTTACCGGCGAAATCGACAACCTCGACGTTGTGGATGAATCTACCGCGGAGGGCATTCGCTCGATGGTCAATCTGGAAGTGACCAACCGCTTTACGCTGCGCACCGTCACCAACGGCGCTGTTTTGTCTGACGTCGACCAGCGGGCGCGATCTGCCGTGCTCAATCCGTCTGCGGCCGACGACGAGTTCTGCAAGCGGGTGCCGCTGATGCGGGATCAGACGATTAAATGGCCCAACTGGTAGCGGCCGACGAGCTTTTTGCGGATACTCTTGCCGCCTTCCTCGCCGACAACAACACCCGGCCTTGGCAACCAGGCCACGTCGACTGCTGCATGGTCCTTGCGGACTGGGCGATGTGGCTTGGCCATTGTGACCCAGCGCCGCACTTGCGAGGCGTCTACGACAGCGACGGCGGCTTCCGCGCCATCATAGCGGCCCACCAAGGCGCTGTGCCGCTGGTGGCTAGCTGCGCGGCGAACATAGGCGGCAAGCGCGTCCAGCAGCCACAGCGCGGCGACATCGGCGTCATCGGCAGCCCAATCAACATTCATCGCCAGTTCGGCGCCATCCACGACGGCAGTGGCTGGCTTGTCCGCATGCACGGCGGCTTCGGCCGGATGACGGCACGCACGCTAGCGGCTTGGAGAATCTGAATGCCTGGAGTTATTGAGTCGCTGGCGTTGATCGTATCTTCGTTGGCGACAACGACCCTTGCCGCCAACGCCCTCTATCTCGGCACGTATGCGCTCGCGACGGCAGCCTTGGCGTTCGGCGCATCCGCGCTGCAAGGTATGTTCGTCGACAAGCCGAAGGTGCCGAGGCCCGACGACGGCAGTTATAACCTGAAGCAGAGCGTGCCGTCTCTCGCCTACGTGCTTGGCAGGACCAAGAAGGGCGGCGATTACGTCTTTCTAGAGGAGAAGGCGGGAACTGCATACCACGTCATCGTGTGGGCTGGTCATCGCATACAAGGCTTTGTGCAGCACTACCTGCACGACGAGAAGGCCACGCTTGATGTTGACGGATGGGTGACGTCTCCGGCGCACTTTGGTGGCGGCGGCTACAAGATAGTTAGAATCCTGACGCGTCTGGGGCTGAACGCCGAGACTGCTTATTCCGACGTCATCACGGCGTTTTCGACTATCTGGAACAACAACTGCCGCGGCGATGGCCTTGCGTCTGTGCGTATGTCCTGCAGGACGGTCGATCAGAAAGAGTTTCTGGACCGATACCCGAACCAGATGCCGGAGCATTCGGCGGTTGGCGACGGAGCATTGCTCTACGATCCCCGCAAAGACAGCACGCAAGGCGGCTCCGGGTCGCACCGCTACAACAACCCGAACACCTGGGAGTTTTCGACCAACCTGGCGCTTATGCGGCTCTGGCACCTGTGCCATCCAGTCGGCGGCAAGATGGCCTACGAGAACATGTACCTGCCGGATTGGATCAATGCGGCGAACGTTTGCGATCAGAACGTCACGAATCGAGCGGGCGGCACTGAGAAGCGCTATCACGGCGGCTTCTGGTTCCGCGCCAGCAACGACCCGATCGAAGTCGGCCGCATCATGGATGAGGCCGCCGAACTCGTCGTCTACGAGCGCGCCAACGGCAAGATCGGCGTGCATGCAGGTGAGTTCGTAACGCCTGACGTGCGGCTGACCGCGGAGAATGTCTTCAGCATCCGCGTCGACAAGAACAAGCGGCGCGCAGCCACGGTGCTCGGTGTTCGCGGCCGCTACGTCAACACGTCGAAAGACTACATCACCGAAGACGCTGCGATCTACGGCCAGCCGTATGCGGTCGTGGACGATAGCACGGAGCGCACGCGGACTTTCGAAAACGCGGCAATCCAGAGCCACAACCACTGCCAGCGCAAGCAGAAACTGACCTTCGTCAGGGCAAACGCTCGCAAGGTGTCGATCGTTGCCGACTATACGGCTGATGGCGCTCGCAACATTCCGTACCGGCGCTTCGTGACGGTTCATTATCCTAGCCGAGGGCTGGCTGAAGCAACGGTCGAGATCACCTCGAGCGTGCAGATCGACTTGCGCAACATGCGCATTTCGTTCTCGGGCATTCTCGTTAGCTCGAGCCTGTATGCCTTCAACGCCGCGACGGAAGAAGGGGAGCCAGGCGAGTCGGTCGAGCCATTGCCCGACGAAGGCGTGCCTGTACCGACGAGCTTCGTGCCGACGATCCAGACTGAAGTTGTTTCTGGCGGCGCAACGGCGGCATTCATCAATGCGACGTGGGACTTCGTCGACGAAACGCTGACGTATGAAATGGAATACGACCGCACCAGCGGCTCGACGGGCGTGCAGTCGGTGTTCTCTGAAGCGGGTGCCACGCAAGTGCGTTCGGGCTACCTCGTCGACGGCGAGGAGTATCGCGTCAGGTTGAGAGCCTGGGGCGGCGGGTCCAAGTCCGAATGGACCGACTACGTGCTGCTGACGGCGACTGCGGATCCGGTTGCGCCGGGTCCGGTAACGTCCGTCAGTGTTGATGTGTCGACGCCGTCTGAAGCCGAGTTCGGCTGGACCGCGCCCAACTCGTCAAACTACTTCGCCTGCCGCATCTACATCAACACCGTGAACGACTTGGGCACGGCAACGCTTGCGGCGACCGAATACGGGCCGCCGAGCGCTACCGACTTGCGCGTCGTCACCTCGCTAGCGGCGGGCACTTATTACGGCTGGCTGCGGTCGATCAACCCGTCTGGAATTCCAGGCACGGCGGTCGCGACTGGGTCGTTTGTCGTCACGTAACGCGCCGAAAAAACGACAGCACAATTTAAATTTTCCAGCCCGCCCTCGCGCGGGCTTTTTCTTTACATGGAGAAAGCATGGCGACCGCAGCAACCGTGTTTCGCGATTATGAAACTGATGGCGTACCGGCCTCCGGTTCCCACAAAGTAAAAAAGTCTGATGTTCGCGGCCTGCTTACTGGCTACGAAACGATCATCAACGCATTCACGTCGAATGGCGGGCTGGTCTTCACCCTTCGAGCCAGCCTTGACGCCCAGCTTACCTACCCGGTCGGGACAATGGCGTGGGTCATTGGCGATCCGGTGGTGGCGAACAACGGCGTCTATCAGAAGATTGGGGCATCGGGCACTGGAACGTGGAATCGCGTCGCCGATCTGCCGTTCTCGTTCATCATTGCGAGCGACGTCGGCGCAGGCACTGCGAACGCCATCCAGGCGACGACGAGTATTCCTGTTAGTTCGTCCGCGCTCATTTGGATGAACGTCTTTGAGGCGAACACAGCGACGCCCGTAACGGTCTCGTTCAACGGCGGCTCTGCGCTTACAGTCAAGACCAACAGCGGCAACGACGTCTCTGTCGGCGGCTTGACTTCCGGCATGATCGTGCTGGGCATTGTGTCGGGATCGACATTCCGGCTGGTGAGTGATCAGGCGTCCAGCGCGATTCTTGCTGCCGCGGAGGCAGCCAAGGCCGCGGCGGAGGCTGCGCAGGCAGCGGCGGAAGCGGCCGCCGCGAGCGTCAACATCAAGAACGTTGCAACGCGCGCTGCACTGAAGGCGCTCAACACTGCCGTGACCACGCTTGCCTTCCTTGGTGAAGGCGGCCGAAACGGCATCTTCAAGTGGACTTCAGGCGACTTCTCGACGCAAATCGCAGCAGACACCCAAGAGGGCATCTACATCAAGGCAGACGCTATCGCGTCGACCGCAGGCGCATGGGTGCGCCAGTATGATGGCTTGGTCAATGTCAAATGGTACGGTGCGGTAGGCGATGGAGTAACGAACGACACCGCCGCATTTATCGCTGCGGGCTTGCTGACGGGGCAAGAAGTTATCGTCCCCTATGCGTCTGCTGGTTACTTTGTGCAGGGAACGATACCGATCAATTGCCGCCTCGCCGGCGAAGGCAAGCCGACGATCAAGCTGACGACGGCCGGCGGCGTGGACGCAAACGGCGACAAGGGACTCTGGCTTAAGAGCGGATCCAGCATCAAAAATTTCCGCATTGAGCGGACGCCAACGGCCAGCGCGATCAGCGGAGAGTTCAACAACGCCATCGTGGTCGGAGAGTACGCCACGAGCGGGACAAGCTACGCCAATATTGAGATTGACAACGTTGATCTCGTTGGCATTGAAGGTGGCGTTGGTCGCCGCAGCATCATGGGGATTTACGGCAACGTTCGCGACAGCAAGTTTTCCAACATGCGCATCGTCGGCCTTGTCTCCTATGGCATGATGATCCATTGGGGCGGGAACTTTGACCCGGCGCTGCCTGATACAGGCACGGTTACTCAGTCGTGGCACCCGCGCCGCATCACTATCGAAAACGTCTTTATGGATAGTTTCGATCCCGATAACGGCCTCGGGGGGCTCTATCTCTCGGGCGCACATGACATCACCGTGTCTCGCGTTGCTGTACATGATTGCCGCTCGCCGTTCACGGTAGCCGCTGGCGACGTGGGTGGGCTGGTCGCGCAAGGCGAAAGCGCTAACTCGGTCTGCAAGAATATCCGCTTCGAGAATTGCGCCATCAAGAACTACGAAACTGTCGGCCTAATCATCGGCGGCGTCTCAGGCACTCGCGCCGGGTCTATCTGGAATGCGGCAAACGAGGACGTGTCCGTGGTCATCGATGGGCTCACGATTGAGCGCGGGCCACTTAGCACGGCGGGACGTGCGCTTGATTTCCGCATGTTCCAGAACATCGATGTTCGCGGTCTGAGTGTCACCCACCAAAGCGACATGTATTCCGACATCTTCACGCCGGCAGTGTTCGTGCAGGCGTGCAATGCGGTCTATGTGAAGGGCTACACCAACGTGCCGTTCGCGCACGAGGTGGCGGGCGGAACAAACGTCGTCATCGATACCGAAGACTATTGCTTGCGATCCGACTATGATTCCAATTGTATTGGTACTCGCCTGACTGGGCAGTCGGGGGCTCACACGCTGGGCGCTGCAATCGCGCTGAACGACACGACTGTAACCCTCACAGACCTTGACTTTGACGTTGTCGCCGGATCGACCATTACGATATCCGGGTCCACGATGACGATCACGAGGGCGGCGGCGACTTCCGCGACGTCGATCGTGCTGTCAATTACTCCTAGCCTTGTCGCAGCGGCGAGCTCCACGGCCGCAACAGTAGAGAAGGCGACCAAGAACATCGATATCAAGGGATTTGCCGATCGGTTTCAGTACGGCGTTTACTTGATCAACACGAACAGCGGCCATGCCGAGAATGTGAACATCTCTAAACGGTTCTTCCGCTCAGGGTTGCACGACATCTACGTCCGTGCAGCCAGAGGGGTAAAGATCGTCAACTGCGCTTTCTACGAGAGCGGGCAGACAGATGTTGCAGCGTGCAACAATGTCAGAATGATCGACGCGTCCACTGATGTCAGCATTGAAGGCTGCACCTTCGAAGACAACGAGAGCGGCGCTACGAAGGCTCGGCACAACATCTATCTGTTTGGCGATTCCGTCGGCTGCTCGATACGCGGCAATGCGTTCTTTCGGGCGTCCACGTCGGCAATCAACAAGTTCGCCCCATCGACTGGAACGGATATCGACCACAACATCGGTGATAACTGGTTCGGGCCGCTGTTGGCCGCGCGCATTTCTGGGACTTCTGGCATTGCGACGGCCAGCATGGGAGACCGCAAGGTAGGCTTCGGAACGGCAGCCCCGACGACGGGTAGTTGGAGCCAGGGCGATATCATCTGGTCGAAGAGTGCGGCGGCAAGCGGCAAGGCAGGCTGGATTTGCGTGACAGCAGGATCGCCGGGTACGTGGAAGACGTTCGCTGCGATCGATGCCTAAAAGGTAAGTGCTATGGCCGACTTAGAAGATAAGACGCTGAATGAGCTCGTTAGTGGACCTCTGTTGGCGTTTGCCAAAGAATTGCGGCAGGCGGCTGAAACGAGCTCAGAGTGTTCGGCTCAATGGCAGGCGTTCGATTGCAGTGAAATACTGGCAAGGGCTGCCGCACTGCTTGAGAAGCTTGACCGGGACATAGAGTCGGAATTGTACGATCCGAAATATATCGAATAGTGTGTCACAAGACGCCTTCAGGCCGCCATCGCCTGAGATATCCGCCTGAAGGCCGCATGAACGTCAATGCGGTTCTCCGAGTGCGGCTGGATGCGGCTCTCAGCCTTCGCATCTTCGAAAGACGGAAGGAACTCTAACGGGTCCGTCGTGTCCATCCCGGCGAACTGATCGTAAGAGTAGTTCCACCACTCAGAGGCGAGAAGACGCTCAATCAAGGGCTCGGGGAACCGAAACTTCTTGATCTCTGCCGGCGCTCCCGCGACGACGGCATAGGGCGGCACGTCCTTGGTCACGATCGAGCGAGCGGCAATAACCGCACCATGCCCGATCGTGATCCCCCGCTTGATCATGGCCTCTTGGCCTATCCAGACATCGTTGCCGATAACGGTTGATCCGGTATTCACACCCCGCGGCGGCGTCTTCGGCGCCGCATACCCCTTGTCCCGTTCAAATTGGGCAAAGGGCGCAATCGGCGAATAATCGAACCCGGACATGCCAATGCGCCCTTGCGGGTGGTTGCTCGCGATCGGCGCCGCTTTCTCCGCAATGGCGCAATACCGACCGATTGTGAAGCAGTCGGGCGGAAAATAGCTCTTGCTATAGGAGAAGGCTCCGACGGCCGAAATCTTCGGGCCAACATGCACGGCGCTGTACGGCTCGACCATCGCCCTGCCGCCTGCGTTGTAGTTCATGCCGACCCGCAGCCACGTTGAATCGTAAAGCCCGCCAGAGTTCAGGAAAATCCTGTTCTCTCGCAGAAATTCGACATGCTCGGCTGTGATCGTGATCTGCATAGTCCCTCCAATCGGTGACGGCATTTTTCAGCAGAAACAACCGAAGAGCGCAACCCATGCGGCTCTTCTTTCCACCACACAGGAGACACCAATGGATCGCGCGAAATTCTTCGCGGCGGTGCGCTCGCCCCTGTTCGCCGGCAAGATGACCGAAAAGCAGGTGCAGGGCGCTGACGCCATTCTTGACGAGGCAGAGCGGCGCGGCACACCGTTGGCGCATCTGGCTTACATGCTCGCCACGGCGCTGCACGAGACGGCCAAGACGATGCAGCCGATTGCCGAATACGGCAAGGGGGCTGGCCGCAAGTACGGCGTGAAAGGCAAGTACGGGCAGGTTCCATATGGGCGCGGCTATGTCCAGCTAACGTGGGACTCGAACTACGAGCGCGCCGATAAGGAGCTTGGCCTGAAAGGCGCGTTGCTGCGCAACTTCAACCTCGCCATGCGGCAGGACATCGCGGCAAAGATCATGTTCGTCGGCATGACCGAAGGCTGGTTCACCGGCAAGAAGCTGGCGGATTACATCGGTGCGCGGGTGGACTACGTCGGCGCGCGCCGCATCATCAACGGCACGGATAAAGCGAAGACGATCGCCGGCCATGCGACTGTGTTTGAGAAGGCGCTGAAGGCTGCGGGCTACGGCACGCGGGTCGTTGCGCCGGCAAAGGGCGGCTTCTGGGCTGCGCTAGTCAATATCATCATCAAAATTCTAAGGGGTGGAAAATGATTGCCGCCTATACCCGAATCGCGCTCCGCCTCTTCTTCTTCTGGATGGTGATGCGCGGCTACGTTTCGCAGGAAACCGCAGACACCTTTCTTCTTGACGAAGAGATGATCCGCGACGTTGAGACCACGGTCGGCACTGTCAGCTTCGCGCTGGTTGAGCTCTGGCACATCCTTGAAGCCAAGTGGAAGGCGGCTACGGCCGCCAAAGAATAATGCTGGCGCTCATCCGCTGGATAGCCGGCAAGCTTACCGGCGACCTAGTCGGCGCGCTCGAGCGGGCTCACGCAGACCGCCTTGCCGCAGCAAACGACGCACAGCGCATCGCGGCCGACATCAAAATCAAAACCATCGAAGCCAAGATGGCGGCTAGCGCCGAGCAGGCCGCCGTCATCAAGCAAGGCATGCAGCATAAGGTGTTTTGGATACCGTGGCTGCTAGCTGCCGTGCCGTGCGCTGCGTGGTTCGGATGGGGCATGGCGGATAGCCTGGCAAACGGCGCGCTGCCTGACGTGACAGCGCTGCCGCCGCAACTAAAGGAATACGCCGACGTGGTTTTCGCGAACATCTTCTATGTCGGCGGCGGAGTTGCTGGCGCGCAGATACTGGCTGGGGTGCTGAAAAGATGACCGGCGACAACTGGCTTTCCTACGTTGGCCCGCTCGTCGGTCTCTTCGGCCTCATCCTGACAATTTGGTGGAAGGTGGAAGGCAAGATTTCTGCGGCAAGCGACAAAGGCGACAAGGCGATTGCTGACCTAGCTGCCCACAAGCTGCACGTTGCCGAGACCTATATCACGAAGCAGGGGATGCGCGAGGCCACGGAGAGCATCATGGAGGCGATCAGCGGCGTGAAGCTTGCCGTTGATCACATGACTGTGCGCGTTGATCGCATCGTTGAGAATCAATCCAAGTCGCGCACTTCTGCGCGCACTTAACTCCCCGGAGACCTTACTATGGCAACCGAACTTCTGGCGGTCGGGGCGACCGCGGCTAACTCGTCTGATCTGGTGGTTGCTTCTGGCTCCACTGTTACCATCGGCATGAAGGGCGCAACATCTGGCGAGGCGCGCGTGCGCGTCCAGTTGAAGGACGATGCTGGCGGCTACACCGACGTGTCGGAAATCACTCCGTTTAGGCCTGCGCTAGCAATCACGGCGCCGGGCACGTACCGCTTTGCTCGCGTGGCTGGTGCGACCTGCGGAGTTTTCAGTGCTTAATTCGGGTGGCTTGTTTGCGCCGCTATTTAGTCCTGTCGTGCAGCGCGTGCACAGTCGGAGGGGAGTGGCTGCGGGCATAGCCAAAGTGCTCGCACACCGGCTCTACGGGCCTGGATACAACACGGGGTCGGCGCCCCCTACTGGCGACGGCACGCAGAAGACCTACGCGGCCTCGTACGTCAATTTGTCAGGCGTTCCGATGAAGAACGTGTCGGTGGTGCTCCAAGGTTGGACGCTTAGGACGACGGAAGGCACGACGGACACCGGCAACGATTTTACGGTTACGGGCAGCATCGAGTACCCGGTAGGCACGATCATTGCGACAATTCCCGAAACGGTTGTCACGAGCGGCGCCAACGTCGAAGGCGCAGAATTCGAGCTCCCGACCGAAATACCGACAAACGGAACGTGGCGGATCAACCTCGCCTCTACCGTACCGAATGGCCAGAAGTACATCGTCAATCTAGGCTTCGCTGGCGTGCGCGTGCACACGGCCAACCGCGCCGCATTGAAGAAACTGGCGCTGTACGCTGTCGGCGACAGCATCATGACGAACAACAATGGCGCCGCATACAACGCCGCGAACACGCGCTGCCCGTGCTACCAGGCTAGTATTTCTGGCGCTCGGGCGAGCTTCTATGGCGCGAATAGCGCGCAGTTCTTCCAGCGGCAGGCTGATTTGGCTGGGAAGCTAGGAATTACTCACTTCCTGTCCAACTTCGGCACAAACGACTTCGGCGCGCTTTCGACCGTCGCGGACATCCAAGGCTACCTCCTCAACATGAAGGCTGCCGCGTCCGCCAAGGGCGTGAAGTTCGCGCAGGCAACGATGTGCCCGCGCACGAGCAAACTTGCTGCGGTGACGCCAACCTCTGTTACATCTTCTGGCAACAACATTATCTGCGCGGTGGCGGACCCAGCCTTATTTGTCGTCGGCAAACCGTACACCATCGCGGGCGCCACGCAGACCGAATACAACGGCTCCAAGATATGCGTCGCCAAGGATGCGACGACTGTCACATTCCTGTTTCAGGGGTCGGGCACCTCGCCGGCCACGGGCACGATCACAATAAATCCATGGAAGGACACGTCTTCTGCGGAGTGGATGACGGCGTGGTCTGGAAACTCTGCAGCCTTCCAGCCGGGGGGGGACTCACCGCGCGGATTGTTCAATGCATGGGTGCGCAGCGGCGCGGTTGACGACTACGTTGAGTGGGCCGATGCTTGCGAGCCTTCTCGAGACAGCGGACGCTGGCTTGTCGCTGGTGAGAACGCAAACTTGCCTGACGTCCAGCTAATCACGGTCAGCAGCGTCATCAGCACATCCCGGTTCAACTCGAACTACAGCCGGGGCACATCGACGATACCGAATGGCTTCTTGCAGGCCATTACAGGAAACAATGCCGGCCACGTTAGAAGTGGTAACGGCAACACCAACGGCGACGTTACTGCGTCGTCAGCTTGGACAAATACGCAAACCATCGGCGATACGCTATACGCGATTCCCGGTGTTTCCTACATGTCGGATGACGGCACGCACCCGCGTGTGTCGGGTGGCGGCAAGGGCGGCCAGACGCTTTTGGACAACGCGACGGCTGCGTGGATCGACGCCAAACTAGCCTAAACAACAACAAAATGCTGCGGTTCCTTGCCCCTCCATTTCTGGAGGGGCTTTTTTTATGTTCAGCGTTCTTGTTCTCATTTTGTTCTGACGCTATTTCTGGCCTATGGTCGAGACGATTGGCGAAGCATTCAGCCTCGGATGGCAACTCAAGGCGCGGTGCGCGTACGGCAGCCGCGAAGGCTTGAAGTCGGTTCGCCGCTGCACATGGACCTACGATCTCGACATGCTGACGCTCGTTGCCACGCGCGGGAGAGACTTCCCGCTTGCTCTCTTGGCCAGCCGGCTGAGGTGCCCGCGGTGCGGCTCGCGCGCGGTGTCATGCCGCCGTCTGACGAGGGCAGACGGCGAGGCGCAGCGTAGGCTTGACAAATTTGTAAAACACCATTAGTGTGCACTCACGATGCGCTCACCACGCGCACGCCGTCGCAACGGCCACCAACCAGCGGCGCCACCACCAGCAAGAGGAGACCTGCCACGATGAGAAGACTTCTCTACGCATCTGCATTCCTCGCTACAGCCGCCGCTGCGTTCTTTGCGCCGGATGCGGCTGCTTATATCAATCCCTCAAACAAGCCAGCCACGTCCTCCGTCGTGAAGGTCATAGTTAGTGATGGCCACGGATCGGCCGTTCATATCGGCAACGGCTCGTTTCTGACATCCACTCACGTCGTCGAAGGCAAGAAGACCGTCTCGCTGAAGACCAGCAGCGGCAAGACGCTGGGCGCCAGGGTTCTCTGGTCCAACAAGGAATATGAAATCGCGATGCTGACGGCCAACGGGGCCGGCGTCGACGTATCTAATCTCACTTGCCGCGAAGCTGAGGTTGGCGAGCCAATCCGCGCCGTAGGTAATCCGATCGAATTGGAATTCGTGTCCGCATGGGGCCGCATCAGCGGGGCGCGGCGAGAGATCGGGCCGCTAAAGTCAGCGTACGTATCAGACCTGACGACGGTCATGGGAATGTCTGGCGGCCCGGTTTTCGACATGAGCGGCGACATTATCGGCATCAACGCAGCCGTTCAGCTTGCGAGCATTGAAGGAAGCACGACCTTGACTGGCTTCGGCTTCGTCGTGCCATCCAAGGACATTTGCGCCCTTCTCGGGAGGGCAGCATGAACGCCACCACCGCAAAACTCATCGTCCTCAACACCTGCTGGGCCGCGCTCGTCGTCTGGGCAGCCGTGATGGGCTACGTGCAATTTGTCTTCACGCACGACATTAGCGGCCTGTCGTACATCATCTCTGCGCTGCTTGTCGTAGCCATCGCAGCTGCATTCGCAGGCCGCGTCAACTTCCTGCCGCACGCCAAAATCTGGTTCGTGATGCTCGGCCTGATAGGCAACATATGCGGCTTCATCGTCGCGCTGCAGGGTATGGCGGGCGGTTCGCTCACTGACGCCGACGGCCTGATGAAACTCGCGACGGCCCTGCTTGACGGCATGTCGGTTGCGTTCTGTTCCACGCTCGTCGGAGCAATAGCTGCACTGTGGACCAGCACTAACGGCTGGCTGCTTGGCTTGGCGGCAAGCGAATGATCCGGACGCTCATCCAAGACGTTCTGCTGGCCATGCTGTTAGGCGTCGCCGCTGTCATCATGTTCGTGCTGCCTTCCATCAACCCGCCAGCGGCAGCCAAGGATCCGATCGACATTCCAGGCAACCTAGTCGCCACGATCGTCTGGCCGGAAGGGCCGACAGACGTTGATCTCTGGGTCGCCGGCCCAAGCGATAGGGCGGTTGGCTACAGCAACAAGAGTGGGCGTATCTGGTCATTGCTGCGCGATGATCTCGGCACAGCCAACGACAGCACACCGATTAACATGGAATCGGCATTCACACGTGGCCTGCCAGACGGCGAGTACGTCGTGAACGTTCGGTGCTTTGGCTGCGCCGGCCGCGTGCCAGTGCCCGTTAACGTCGAGATACGGCTAGCCGACGGCGCAGTTGTTTGGCGCGGCTTTGTGGATCTCGTCGCGGACAAGCAGGAGCGAACGGCGCTCCGCTGGCTGATGGCGGGCGGCGCCGTTGTGGTCGGCAGTGAAAGCCAGGTCTTCAGGGACATTAGAGGAGAAGGGTGATGGTGGAGTTTGCAAAAAACTTTGTGGTTGGCGCTGTCTTATTCGGCGCCCTGATCGGCGGCATAATAGGCGCAATCTATGGCCTTTTCAGCTTCTTCTATTGGCTTTCTGGTGGCGAATTGTGGGGCTTGCCGCTGTTCGTAGTGGCATCACTTTCGCTGACGGCAGGGGCGTCGTTTGCCGCCCATGAGGCAGCAAAGCAATGACCCCCGCCATCACACTCTGGCTAGCCTTCGTCATCGCCGCTGCGGCAATCGCCTGGTTCGGTACATACCGCCAAGCGCTATGCCTAGCCCTCGTCACCCTCTTAACACTCCCGGCAACCATCCTGCCGCTTGGCCACGCAACGCCACTAGCACCGCCGCAGGGGAGATACGCAGTTCTCGGCGCGCGCATCGACGTTGATGAGGCGATCTGGGTTCTTTTGGACTCTGGCGCAGGGCCGCCGAAATACTACAAACTGCCATTCACAACGACGGCCGCGAACGATCTGCAGAAGGCCATGGACATGGTTGTCGGCCAAGAAGGCGGCTCTGTCAGCATGACGATGGGTGAGGGTGGCTCGCCGGGGTTCTCGGAAGAGACGCCGGCCGGTGAGCCGCCGAAGCAAGCGGAAAGGGCGCTGCTGCCGTGAACGACCTAGCCTGGGAAGCTTTGAAAATCGCCATGTGCGGCGCTGCGGCGTTCGCACTGATCTGCGCCGTTTGCGCGTATGGATGTTATCGGCTGGGGCCGGAGGAGGATTGATGCAAGAACGATACACGATGGCGCAGGACAACGACTGCCACTGGTACGTCATTCCGGTTGCTTCGCAACAGGAATGGAATGAGTGGTGCGACATCCCGTCAGATGATGAGCGGGCATGGGAGCCACCAGAATTCGCGAAGCAAGTGGGCGGCTGCTACAGCCTCGTCACGTTCACAAATCCGGAGATCGCATGAACCTCACCACCGAACAACTCGAGGAAAGAGTCGCCGCCTACAAATCGTACGGCAGCCAACGGCTGGCCGCGCAGGCGCTTGGCATCGGCAAATCGACGATGGGCGACAGTCTCAAAGTGGCTGCGGAGCGGGGGCTGTTGGGGACGAAGCCGGTGTTGCCGGGATTCCGCCTAACGAAAACAACCGCCGTCACTAACGAGCACGGCGACGTCGTGCGAGAGTTCATCCAGCAGCGGCCAGAAGCTGGTGCCGAATTCGAGCTCCCGGCTGGCCACACCATCAAGGGCGTGTCGGCGCTTGTCGATCCTGCCGGCCGTGTGATGCAGCAGTGGGTGAAGACGCGCAACGAATATGCGCCGCAGGACATTGCGGCAATCCTCAAGGACGCCTTCACCGATGTACCGCCAGCCGAGCCTGTCGTCGCCTCGTCGATCGTCTCCAGCGACCTGCTGACGCTCACGCCCCTTGCGGATTTCCACGTCGGACTCTTCTCTTGGGCCGGCGAAACCGGAACCAATTGGGACTTGAAGATTGCCGAGCGGGTCATAGGCGACGCAATCGAAGACTTGACCGATCGCACGCCGCCAAGCGCGCACGCTATCGTTCTGGGTGGCGGTGATCTGCTCCACAGTGACAACAACGAGAACAAGACGGCGCGCTCTGGCAACGTTCTTCAAGTCGACGGCCGTTACCAGAAGGTGCTGATGACGGCCTGCCGCCTTGTCGTGCGGACGATTGACGCCAACCTTAGACGACACGGCCACGTAACGGTGCGCATCCTGCCGGGCAACCACGACGAGCACGCATCTGTCGCGGTCGCCTACTTCCTGCTTGCTTGGTATCGCAACGAGCCTCGCGTGACAGTCGACGTCGATCCGTCGCTATTCTTCTGGTTCCGTTTCGGCAAGGTGCTGCTCGGGGCCACGCACGGCCACACCGTCAAACTGAAGGACATGGCCAGCATCATGGCACACCGTCGCGCCGAGGACTGGGGAGCAACCCGCCATCGGTTCGTTCATGGCTTCCATATCCACCACTCGAGCAAGTTCGCGACCGAAGGCAACGGCGTCATTTCGGAATCGCACCAGACTCCGACGCCGCAGGATGCTTGGCACTTCGGCGCGGGATTCCTGTCTGGCCGCAGCATGCAGGCGATCAGTTACCATCGCGAGTTTGGCGAGGTGTCGCGCGTGCGGGTCGCGATGATGGATGCGGCAAATGACAACGAGCCCGCAGAGCAGAGGAGGGCGGCGTGATAACGCTGATTTCAACTGCTTTGGCGATCATCGTTGTGATGGTCCCGATTGCCATAGGTATCTGGCTCTTACCCAGATGATCTAACCACCACCTGCTGCCGGCTCACCAAACCGGCAGCAACCACCACAGAGGAGACTGAAATGATGATCCATGTAGATGAGCAAGGCCGCGTAACTCCTGCCAACGACAACTACTCCCACGCCGCCGCCATAAACCTGTTTGCGGCCGACTGCCACGCAGCAAGCCGCAAAGCTGGCTGGTACACCGACCCGCACACCGGCAAGGCGCTAGAGCGCAACGTGCCGGAAATGCTCTGCCTGATACACTCTGAGATCAGCGAGGCGATGGAAGGATTCCGCAAGAATCTAGCCGACGACAAGCTGCCCCATCGCAAGATGATTGAAGTCGAGCTCGCCGACGCCATGATCCGGATTGGCGACCTTGCCACGTATCTCGGCTTGGATGTCGGCGGCGCGATCGTCGAGAAGATGGCGTTCAATGCGCAGCGGGAGGATCACCGCTTAGAGAACCGGCTGAAGGCTGGCGGGAAGGCGTTTTGATGAGCATTTCCATATCACCAGAAACGACTGGATCCGGCGACAGACCGCCGCTCCCGCGCGGAGTTATAACCTCTCCGCAAAAAACTTATAACGCCGCAAACGACAACGCACCGCGCCTCGGCGACTTCATGCAGGTTGCCTCCGGCCGCAAGTTCTGGCCGATGGACCCTCGCAGCGACGAAGTCTTCATCGAGGACATCGCGCACAGCCTCAGCCTGCAATGCCGTTATGCTGGCCACTGCCTGCGGTTCTACAGCGTCGCCGAGCATTCGGTGCACCTTGCCCGCCATCTGCGCTGGCAAGGCGTAGACGTGTCGCTCTGGGCCTTGCTGCACGATGCTTCGGAGGCGTACCTCGTCGACGTCCCGCGCCCAGTGAAGCCGTACCTGCCAGGATATAAGGAGGCTGAATCCAGGGTGATGGCGGCGGTGTGCGAGCGTTTTGGGCTTGCCGCTGAAATGCCGCCGCAGGTGCATGAATCCGACAACCGCATCATCGCCGATGAAGTGGCCGCCAACCTCGCGACCATGGACTGGCACGCGCGCTACAACGAGCCGTTGGGCGTAAATATTCGGTGCTGGTATCCGGAGCAAGCCCGCGAGGAATTTCTCGCAACTTTCGAGGCGCTGATGGACTGCAGGGCGAGGGGGATGGAGTGAACATTTACCGTTACCGCTTCAACTGCGTTTGTCCGAGCGACCAAACAACGGTCACTTATGATCTGACGATCACGTCACCCGGCAAGGTTCTGGCGGAGGACATACGCACCATCTGCGATGCTGGCCCATCACACCAAGAGGATTTGGCCGACAAGCTTGCTGCGCTTGGCGGAGAGCAGGTCATAAGAGCCATTCACCAAGGTGTTGAGATTGAAACGAGGCGACCGTGACAATTCACTATCACGGCACGCCGCTAACCCCACGCACTGAATTGTGGAAGATGGCTGGGAAGCACTTCTGTGTTTCCTTCGCCAATCCCGGCGATGCCGATTGGTGCCTGCAGCACGGCCAGTCCGTGATGTGGGACAACGGCGCCTTCACACTGCGCAAGCGCGGAGAGGCTAACTGGCCGAAGTATTACGCATGGCTGGAATCTCGTTTGGGCCACCCGCACTGGGCGGTCATCCCTGATGTTATCGATGGGGAGGTTGAGCAGCAGCGCGAACTCGTTGCGCAATGGCCGTACCCGAAGCACCTCGGCGCGCCGGTTTGGCATATGGCGTTGCCGACAGACTACCTACTGGAGCTCGCCGAAAACTGGCCGCGTGTTTGCTTTGGCTCGTCAAAGCAATACTGGCAGGTAGGCTCGCCAGACTGGGAGCGTCGTGCCGACGAGGCGTTCAACGAGCTCGAAAGAAGAGGACTTAGGCCGTGGGTGCATATGCTTCGCGGCTTGGCAATGTGCGGCGATCGGTGGCCATTCGCCAGTGCAGATAGCGTTAACGTGGCCAGAAACTTCAAGGACAGTTCGACGTGCCCAGAGAGAATGGCTCGCCGGATTGATGCAGTGCAGTGCCCGCCACGGTGGGTAATCAAACCCGCAAACGACAACATAGGAGACCTATTCAATGACATCGCGTGCTAACACTGGCGGCTACGAGCCGCGTTTTACCATCGAACGCACCGACGGCAAGCCGATTGCCGCAGACCGCCGCTATATGGTTCTGTCTTTCGACGGCAGCGACCCTGAGGCAGTCAAGGCTCTCGAGTTCTATGCGGACTTGAAGACCGCTGCCAACCCGGATCTGGCAGCCGACATCCGAGCTAACATCGCCGACCCCGCCAACGCGCCGGCTCAACACCGCTATGCGTAAGGTGGCTCTGCTGGTGGCGGCTTTTGCCGCCACCGTCCCCGCCGCCAATTGGATGATTGGTAACGTCGGGACGGTCTGCATTCAGAGTGGTCCGTGCCTCCTGCCTGTCGGCTTCGGACTGACCGCGCCTTCTGGCGTGTTGCTTGTCGGCCTTTCGCTTGTGCTTCGCGACATGGTGCATGAGGCGGGCGGCATTCGAGCATCACTGCTGGCGATTGCTATTGGCGGTCTGCTGGCATGGTTCGTCGCCCCGACTGCCTTAGTGGTTGCGTCTGTCGCTGCGTTCGTTTTGGCAGAACTTGCCGACCTACTGGTTTACGCGCCGCTGCGTGAGCGTCGTCTTGGTCTGGCCGTTCTAGCGAGTGGCGCAGTTGGCGCCGTGGTAGACAGCGCCGTCTTTCTGACGCTTGCGTTTGGCTCGTTGGACTTCCTTGCCGGCCAGGTTGTCGGCAAGCTCTGGATGAGCCTTGTTGCCGTTATGTTAATTGCTTATCGCAAGAGGGCGGTAGCAGCATGACCTACCAATTCCACGTCGGCCAGCAGGTCGTCTGCATCGATGACAAGGTGCCGCTCGAGGGCGGCGCCGTTGTCAAAGACGCAGCCATCACGGAAGGCCAAGTCTACACGCTTCGGTGGGTAGGAATGGCCAGCCATTACGTCTTCGGCTCGTATCTGGGAGTCAAGCTTGAAGGCGTCGACAGCAAGTTCGGCGAGGCGTGGGGCGTGAAAGACGCGCCGTTTGCCGCTCGTCGCTTTCGGCCGCTCGTCAAGGATCGGATGGCCAGCTTGCGAGCGCTGCAAAACCCAAACCAGCCGATTGCACCCGCGCCGGAAGAGCCGAAACGGCGCGTCACCACAAAGGAAGAGGAGAAGGCATGATCGACAGCGACAACTGGAGCCCCTGGCTCGAAAGCGGCGACCTTACGCACGTTCCGACCTACACCACGCCTTCCGAATTGCGCGCGCTCGGCGCGGCAATCGGGAAGTATCCGGAAATGCAGCAGGTGGGCACGCTCCACCTCCCACCCAGGCCAGCCAACGACAACTACCCCCGCCTGGTGGCACTCACTGGCGCGGCTGGCAGTGGCAAGTCGACAGCGACCAAGTTCCTCGTCGAGCGGCACGGCTATACGCTGGTGAAGTTCGCTGGGCCGTTGAAGCGGATGATGTACGCGCTGGGGCTAAAAGAAGAGCAAGTCGAGGGTGACCGCAAGGAATCGCCTTTGGCGCTGCTTGGCGGCAAGACTCCACGCCACGCCATGCAGACCATTGGCACTGAATGGGGCCGAAACTGCATGGGCGAAAACTTTTGGGTCAATCTTTGGCTGGCCCACGCCGAGACGGCCATTGACGAGGGTGGCCGCGTAGTCGTCGACGACTGCCGATTCCCGAACGAAGCGCAAGCCGTGCGCGAACTTGGCGGCATGATTCTCAAGCTGGAAGGCAGGGGCGGCATTGCCGGCCAGCATGCCAGCGAGGCTGGCTGCGGCCAGCATGACGCGGTTGTCACGAACGACTCGTGTATCACCGAACTCTACGCTGCGGTGGAACAGGAAGTGAAGAGGTGGGCGGCGTGACGGCACTCCGCTGGTGGCTGTTCAAGCAACTCTCTGCGATCGGCTGGCGAATATGCCCCGAGCCTCATAGGTCGCGCCTACAGGACGCCATGCCGACTTGGCAACAGGTCGGCTAACAATCAACCCGTCTGCTCCCGCAGGCGGGTTTTTCTTTTCCACCAACCCCTAAAAAAATATCCCCACCAAACCCAACCGGGCATGCGGCTCATAAAGCAGTGCGGGGCAGTCTCTCGTCGGCGCGTTCGCGTGTCCCTCGCGCTCGCTTGCCGTCGTTTTTAGCGCAGGCCGTTAAACGACATGGTTTCGGCCCACCCATCAGCGCCTACCTGTCCCAAGTCAGCCGGCCCGTGGTCCAGAGACCTCATCATCATCGGGCAGGCGTTTTTCAGCCTGCATCCGAGGCACACCGTCTCAGTTCCCGCCATCGGCACCAGAGCGTCCGCAAGCATCCAGTGGTATCGACGCGGTCCTAATTCGATCTGCCTTACGTGGTATTGCTCCCTGCCTCTCTCAGTCCTGCTTCTGCCGATGACAATCGACGGCATCATGCCGGATCTGTGGTTGACGCATTGGCCTAATGCGAACTCCATTTCGTTTGTGTTCCTTGTGGGTGAGAACAGTAGATAGGAGCGCCAGGATACGCGGCGCGAACTCTAATCATGCAATAATCATAAGTAGTATTTAATCACAGCCCAAACCCCTCAACTCGAATCGGCGATTGGCGCCGAGCCAGGAGTTGAACACTAGCCATCACGACTAGCCGTGCGCCTTTAGCCGTCGCGACGGCCTGGACATACGGCCGCACGTCTGCGGACCGTGCGCACGCGTAACCGTGCACGACGCATCGCTCCTGGCCCAAAAGGCCGAGCGAGTGCGCCAGCCGCTAAGCTGCGCATGTGTTCAGCACACGCGCCTTGCGTGTGCCTAGTGATGGTCAGGGTGTTCAAGCCCGCAACGATTAATACGCCTTTCGGGCTAGCGTGCAACTAGTCCAACCGGACTAATTGCGACGAGCCCGAAAGTGTTGCGGGATGGTTACTGGTGCGTTGGTCGCGAGTCATCGGAGGGGAGATTTTGGGACAGGTGGAAGGGGAACGGGCGCGGAACACACGGTCTTATGTGCTGTACAGCTTTTGTACGTAACCGAGCGTTTTTCGGTGCAATTTCACGCTTTGTTCTGTACGCGCTTGTTGCGCTGCGCTGTCGGCGTAATCACTAAGTAGCTGAATTTATTGGGGCTTTATGGTGCTGCTAGAGAGATTTGAACTCTCGGCCTCTCCCTTACCAAGGGAGTGCTCTACCCC
>NZ_NWTH01000041.1:0-44624 GCF_002531555.1 Sinorhizobium sp. BJ1 | reverse complement strand
TCATCCCAGGCGGGCCTTTTGCTTTTACCGCCCAACGCACACACCGAACTCGCCACTGCCAGCTTCTCCTCGAAATGGTTCCGGATCTCCGCGCGCAGCCGCTTCTCCATCAGCATCACCACTACAATTGCCGCCATGAGTTGCTGTTGGAATGGCCGCTTTCAGCGCAGCTCAGGATGCGAGGCAAGGCTCAGGCTCCGTCGAGTTGGACGTTGGACAGCTGCAGCCAAGGCGGGTTGTCGGCGTACATCTCGCGAATGATCTGCTTGATCTCTTCGATCCTTCCTTTCTGGTCGTCGCGCCTGAAGCTCATGATGATCGGCGAGGTGGCGTTCTCGTCTTTTATGGTGCGGTAACATACGTCGTCGGGTCTTTGCCGTTGCGACGCCGCGGGAATGATGCAGAGACTGACCCCGGCCGCCACAATACCCAATGCGGTCTGAATCTCACGGACCTCTTCCACGCTGGCAGGCGAAATGCCCTGCTCGGTCAACATGTTGAGGACCTCGTCGGCAAAGCTCGGACGCGGCGCCGACGGATAGACGATGAGCGGTTCTCCTTCCAGTTCGGCAAGCGCGATCGGCTCGGTGGGGAGCGATTTCGGATGCCCCTTGGGGAAAGCGACGACCAGTCGTTCCTCTCGAAGCGTCAGCCTCTCGACCTCCCGGTCGTTGAAGCGAACCCTGCCGAAGCCGAGATCGATCCGCCTCTCCTTGAGAGCGGTCACCTGCTCGGTCGACATCATTTCGCGGATCTCGATGTCGAGATCCGGCCAGCGCTTGCGCATGCGGCGGACGAGGTCCGGCATGCCGCCATAAAGGGTCGAGCCGACGCAGCCGATGACGTAACGCTCCCGTTTCGACAAGCCGATCTTGCGCGTCTGCTCGCGCATGTGTTCCGTCCGCGCAATGATCTGTCCGGCCTGTTCGTAGAAGAAGCGGCCGGCCTCCGTCAGATCGAGAGGACGGTTCGACCGGTCGATAAGCAGAACGCCGAGTTCCTCTTCCAATTGCTGGATCTGCCGACTGAGGGGCGGCTGTGCAATGTGCAGGATTTCCGCGGCCCGCGAGAAGTTCCGCTCGCGCGCGACGGCAAGAAAATAGCGCAGCTGCCTCAGCTCCACGATTATACCTTTCAGGTATCAAAACCAACTTTTATAGTTTTGGACTCATTTTAAAGTGGACGCTAATTTCCTCGCAATCAAGGAGGAAGCCCGGTGTCCACGGAAAGCCGCATCAGCGCGATCGAAACAATTATACTCGATCTGCCCACCATCCGGCCACATCGGCTGTCGATGGTGACCATGAACCGGCAAAGCATGACCATCGTCCGCGTCCGCTGCTCCGACGGCTTCGAGGGGCTCGGAGAGGGGACGACGATCGGCGGTCTCGCTTACGGGCCGGAAAGTCCGGAAGGCATGAAGCTGACGATCGACGCGTATATCGCGCCGCTGCTCATCGGCCGTGACGCGACGCGCATCCAGGCGGCCATGGACGTCGTCGTCAAGGCGGTAAAGGGAAATCACTTCGCCAAATGCGCGGTCGAGGCCGCCCTGCTCGATTGCCATGCGCATCGCCTCGGCCTGCCGATGTCGGAACTGCTCGGTGGGCGGCGTCGCGACAGCCTTCCAGTTGCCTGGACGCTCGCCTCCGGTGACACCGCCAAGGATATCGATGAGGCGCAAGCCATGCTCGACCGGCGGCGCCACAAGGACTTCAAGCTGAAGATCGGCGTCAAATCGATCGAAGAGGACATTCGCCATGTGAGCGCCATTCGAAGGGCGCTGCCGGACCTGGCCTCCATCCGGGTCGACGTCAACATGGCCTGGCGGGAGCGGGAGGCGCGCAATGCGATCGCGGCCCTGGCCGACGCCGGCTGCGTGCTGGTCGAACAACCGGTGCACGGGATCGCGTCGCTCGCCCGTCTACGGCGAACGTCCTCGATCGCCATCATGGCCGACGAGGTTCTGGTTGGGCCTGAAAGCGCGCTCGAGGCGGCGACAGCGCGGGCTGCCGACGTGTTCTCGATCAAGATCGAGCAGGCGGGAGGGCTGTTTGCCGCCGCCCGGGTGATCGCGATCGCCGAAGCCGCAGGCGTCAGCATTTATGGCGGGACCATGCTGGAGGGGCCAGTCGGCACGATCGCCGCCTGTCAGCTACTCGCAAGCGTCAAGGAACTGGAATGGGGCACCGAGTTCTTCGGTCCCCTGCTGCTGACCGAGGAAATCCTGGAGGAGCCGCTGCGCTACGAGAACTTCGAGCTGCAATTGCCAACGGATCCCGGGCTCGGAGTGACGCTCTCCGCGGAAGCCGTCGATCGGTTCCGCAGGGACGGCAAGCACGCTTCGACCTTGCGTGTGGTGGGGTGAGACCATGCTCTTTCATGTGCGGATGAACGTGAACCTTCCCCTCGACCTGCCCGCTGCCGAGGCGGCCGAGATCCTCGCCCGAGAGAAAGCCTATTCGCAGGAACTGCAGCGTACCGGCAAGTGGCGGCATATCTGGCGGATCGCCGGTCAGTACGCGAACTACAGCGTCCTTGACGTCAGGGATAATGCGGAATTGCACGAGGTACTCTCGGGACTTCCGCTGTTCAAATTCATGGACATCGAGGTGACGCCGCTTCTGCGGCATCCCTCCGCGATCCGTGAGGACGACAGCTAAGTGCCGTCGTCACCGGTGCTTCCGGGAGGACGGGAGCCGCCGCAGTTTCAAAACAATCCGAGTGGAGGAATCACCATGAACGTGAAGATTTTCGAAAGAGCGGATATCCAGGACTTTCTGAAGGCCCTGAGCGGTTTGGACAAGGTCGGCGGCAATCCGCGCGTCAAGCAGATCGTTCATCGAATTATGTCCGACCTGTTCAAGGCGATCGATGATCTCGATATCACCCCCGACGAATACTGGACCGGTATCGCCTGGCTCAATGAAATCGGTGCCGCCGGACAGGCCGGCCTGATCTCGCCTGGTCTCGGCCTCGACCATTTCCTCGATGAGCGCCTCGACGCGATTGATGAGGCACTCGGCATCGACAATCCGACCCCGCGGACCATCGAAGGCCCGCTCTATGTGGCCGGCGCGCCGGTATCGCACGGCTTTGCGCGTCTTGACGACGGCACCGACGCCAACGGCCACACCTTGATCATGCATGGCACTGTCTACGGAGCCGATGGCAAGCCTCTGTCGGGCGCTCTGGTCGAGGTCTGGCACTGTGATACGCGCGGCTTCTATTCGCATTTCGACCCGACCGGAAAGCAGGCGCCGTTCAACATGCGTCGCACGATCATCGCCGACGCAAACGGCTGTTATAAGTTCCAGAGCATCGTGCCGCACGGCTATGGCGTGCCGCCTGGCAGTCCGACCGAGCGGCTGCTTTCCGCGCTCGGCCGCCACGGCCAGCGTCCGGCGCATATCCACTTCTTCATCAGCGCCGACGGTCACCGCAAGCTGACGACCCAGATCAACATCGACGGCGACCCTCTGGTCAATGACGATTTCGCCTATGCGACGCGCGACGGCCTGGTCCCGGCCATCATCGAGCGGACCGATGAGACCAGCATCAAAGCAAACAATCTCAGCGGCCCGTTTGCCGAAATTGAATTCGATATTCGCCTCACCGCGCTGGTGGACGGTGTGGACAACCAGATCAACGAGCAGCGCAAGCGTGCTGCAGCGTAAGCGATGACAGCGGCGGCCCGTGAAAGCCGCCATCCCCAACCACCGTTATTCGTGCAAAGGCGGCACTGTTCCGAGCTCTGCCTTTGCGGAAGGTAAGCTATGTCTGCGATTATCGATAAGGCCCGGGATCTCGACCATCTGCTCGCCACGGCTGTGCAGGATGACAAGGAAGCCGGCATGTTCCGTTGCCGCCGTGACATCTTCACCAACGAAGACCTGTTCGAACTGGAGATGAAGCACATCTTCGAAAGCAATTGGGTCTATCTGGCCCATGAAAGCCAGGTGCCGGAGAACAACGACTATTATACGACCTATATCGGCCGCCAGCCGGTGGTCGTGACCCGCGACAAGAACGGCGAGCTGCACGCGGTCATCAACGCCTGCGCCCATCGCGGCGCGATGCTTTGCCGGCGCAAGCACGGCAACAAGGGCAGCTTCACCTGTCCCTTCCACGGCTGGACCTTCTCCAACACCGGCAAGCTGCTCAAGGTCAAGGACGAGAAGACCACCCAATATCCGCCCCAGTTCGCGCAGAACGGATCGCACGACCTGAAGCGCGTGCCCCGGTTCCAGAGCTACCGCGGCTTCCTGTTCGGCAGCCTGAGCGAAAACGTGGCGACACTCCAGGACTATCTCGGCGAGACGAAGGTCATCATCGACCAGATCGTCGACCAGGCGCCAGGCGGGCTCGAAGTGCTGCGGGGCAATTCGTCCTACATCTACGACGGAAACTGGAAGCTGCAGATGGAGAACGGCTGCGACGGTTACCACGTCAGCTCCGTGCACTGGAACTATGCCGCGACGATGGGGCGGCGCAAGGAAGAGGGCACGAAGGCGGTCGACGCCAATAGCTGGAGCCGTTCCGTCGCGGGCGTCTACGGCTTCGAGAATGGCCACATCCTGCTGTGGACGAACACGATGAACCCGGAGGTCCGCCCGGTCTATAACCAGCGCGACGAGATCAAGGCGCGCGTCGGCGCGGAGAAGGCGGATTTCATCGTCAATCAGACCCGCAATCTCTGCCTCTATCCGAACGTCTTCCTCATGGACCAGTTCAGCACGCAGATCCGGGTCACCCGCCCGCTCAGCGTCGACAAAACCGAAATCACCATCTTCTGCTTCGCGCCGAAGGGCGAGAGCGAAGAGGCCCGGGCGCTGCGCATTCGCCAGTACGAGGATTTCTTCAATGTTTCCGGCATGGGCACCGCCGACGACTTGGAAGAGTTCCGCGCCTGCCAGGCCGGTTATGCCGGTACGGCCGCGCTCTGGAACGATCTGTCCCGGGGCGCGCCCCTGTGGATCGACGGTCCGGACGACAACGCGAGGAGGATGGGTATCGAGCCGCTTCTGTCCGGCGAACGCAGCGAGGACGAGGGACTGTTCGTCCGCCAGCACGAATATTGGGCCAAGGTGATGCGCGAGGCGCTCGCCGCCGAAAAGAAGGAGGTGGCGGCATGAGCATTTCCTACGAAGACATCTGCGCCTTCCTGTACAAGGAGGCACGTCTGCTGGACGACCGCCAGTGGGATGAGTGGTTGACCTGTTATGCCCAGGACGCGACCTACTGGATGCCATCCTGGGACGATGACGACCAGATCACCGAGGATCCGCAGTCGGAGATTTCCCTGATCTACTATCCGAACCGCGAAGGTCTGGAAGACCGCGTGTTCCGGATCAAGACGGAGCGGTCCGGAGCGTCGACACCGGAGCCGCGCACCAGCCACAACGTCAACAATGTCGAGGTGCTGGCGCAACGCGGCGAGGAGGCGGATGTCCGCTACAACTTCCACACGCTCAATCACCGCTACAAGGTCACCGACCACTTCTTCGGGACCGTGTTCGTCACCCTGCGCAAGAGCGACGACCGCTTGCTGATCTCAAGCAAGAAGATCGTGTTGAAGAACGACTACATCCGCCAGGTCATCGACGTCTATCACATCTGACAGGCATCGCCGGACGACACAGGAACTGGTGAGGAGGGTTCCATGGCCAGCTACAGCATCGCTTTGAACTTCGAGGACGGCGTTACCCGTTTCATCGAATGCAAGGACGGCGAGAAGGTTCTCGATGCCGCCTTCCGCAACAAGATCAACCTGCCGATGGACTGTTCCGACGGCGTGTGCGGCACCTGCAAGTGCCGTGCCGAGAGCGGTACCTACGACCTCGGCGACGACTATATCGATGATGCGCTGACCGCCGACGAGGCGCAGAGCGGTCTCGTCCTCACCTGCCAGATGAGGCCGTCCTCCGACGGCATCATCGCGGTCCCCACGACCTCGGTTGCCTGCAAGACCGGGCAGCAGAAATTCGCCGCCACTCTCACGCGTGTGGTACCGCACAACGATGCGGCGATCGTGCTGGAACTGGAAGTCGACGCCACGGCGCCCGTGTTCCTGCCCGGCCAGTATGTCAACATCGACGTGCCCGGCAGCGGCCAACACCGCTCCTATTCGTTCAGCACGGCGCCTGGCGAACAGCGCATCGGCTTTCTGATCAAGAAGATCCCGGGCGGCGTGATGAGCAACTGGCTGGAGCGGTGCGAAGTCGGAACAAAGCTCGAGCTGACGGGCCCCCTGGGCAGTTTCTATCTGCGGGAGGTCAAGCGCCCGCTCATGTTCCTGGCCGGTGGCACCGGTCTCGCGCCGTTCCTGTCGATGCTGGAAGTGTTGGCCCGCGAGAACTCGCAGCAGCACGTCCATCTCGTCTACGGTGTCACCCGGGACCTGGACCTGGTGCTCGTCGACGAGATCGAGGCCTACGCCAAACGGCTTGCCAGTTTCACATACAGCACGGTCGTGGCCGAGGAGGCCTCCAGCCATCCGCGCAAAGGCTGGGTGACCCAGCATATGCCGGAAGAGGCACTCAATGGCGGCGATGTCGACGTCTATCTGTGTGGTCCCCCGCCGATGGTCGATGCCGTGCGCCAGTATTTCGGCGACAAAGGCGTGAAGCCCAACAGCTTCCACTACGAGAAGTTCACGCCCAATGCGGCCGTGAAGGAGGCCGCGTGAGCACGGCACGCTTCGAAGGCCGTTTTGCCGGCAAGGTGGTGGTCGTCACGGGCGCCGCGCAAGGCATCGGCCGTGCCGTGGCGATCCGCGCCGCGGAAGAGGGCGGCAAGGTGCTGTTCGTGGATCGCGCCGAATTTGTCACCGAGGTCGCTGCCGAGGCCCCGGGCGCCAAAACCGCGGCCTTCAATGCCGACCTCGAAACCTATGAAGGCGCGGCGGCAGCGATGCGGTTTGCCGAGGAGCGGTTCGGCGGCATCGACATCCTGATCAATAATGTCGGCGGGGCGATCCGCATGCGTCCCTTCGCGGAATTCGAGCCTGAGCAGATCGACGCCGAAATCCGCCGTTCGCTGATGCCGACGCTTTATTGCTGCCATGCTGTTCTGCCGCATCTGTTCGCGCGCGGTGGCGGCGTCGTCGTGAATGTCTCGTCGAACGCCACGCGCGGCATCCACCGCATGCCCTACTCGGCCGCTAAGGGAGGCGTGAACGCAATCACGCAGTCGCTGGCGATGGAGCTCGCCGGACGCAACATCCGCGTGGTCGCCACGGCGCCGGGCGGCACGGAGGCGCCGCCGCGCCGGATCCCGCGCAATGCCGCCGGTGACACCGAAGCGGAGAAGGCCTGGATGGCCGACGTCGTCCAGCAGGTGAAGCAATCGAGCTTCATCAAGCGCTACGGCACGATCGAGGAACAGGCCGCACCTATCCTGTTCCTGGCATCGGACGAGGCGTCCTACATCACCGGCAGCGTTCTGCCGGTCGCGGGAGGCGACTTCGGCTGAAATTTCAAGACTGACTGCGTAACGACTCGGGGAGGAGCGATAATGCGCACTATCGACGTGAATGAAGCCATAGACAACAATCCCTTCGGGAGCTTTCAATGGATGGTGGTCGGGCTGTGCGCCTTGCTGCTGATCGTCGACGGTTATGACGTCTTCGTTGCCGGCACCGTGTTGCCGACTCTGATTGCGGAATGGGGGCTGAGCAAGCCGGAGGCCGGCGCATTGCAGGCGTGGGCGCTGTTCGGCATGATGTTCGGCGCCCTCTTTTTCGGCCCGCTGGCCGACAGGATCGGGCGCAAGAAGGGCATTGCGATCAGCTTCCTGCTCTTCACCGTCGCCACCCTTCTGACCGGCTTCGCCTCGTCGCCGGGTGAATTCAAGGTGTTCCGTTTCCTCGCCGGTCTCGGCTGCGGCGGGCTGATGCCGAACGCCGTAGCGCTGATGAACGAATACGCCCCCAAGCGCCTTCGCGGCACGATGGTCGCGCTGATGTTCTCCGGCTATTCGGTCGGCGGCATGGTTGCGGCCAGCGTCGGCATCGGCATGATCCCGCAATACGGCTGGAAGCCGATGTTCTTCATCGCCGCGATCCCGCTGCTGATGCTTCCGTTCATCCTGTGGAGGCTGCCTGAATCGCTCGGTTTCCTCATTCGGCAAGGGCGGCAGGAGCAAGCAAAGGAGATTTACGCCAAGATCGCCCCGTCCTCGCGTCTGGGAAGCGGCGACAAGCTGGTCTTCAACGAGACCAAGGGTGCTTCGGCATCGGTCATCGAACTGTTTCGTCACCAGCGCACGCTGCGTACGCTCATGCTGTGGGTGGCATTCTTCTGCTGCCTGCTGCTCGTCTATCTGCTGTCTTCTTGGCTACCGAAGGTCCTGCAGGAAGCCGGCTATGCGGAGAAGGCCAGCCTCTTGAGCCTCTTCTCGCTCAATTTCGGCGGCATGGCAGGGGCAATCGCAGGCGGCTGGCTCGGTGACCGGTTTGGGCTGCCGAAGGTCGTGGTCGGCTTCTTCATTGCCGGCGCATTGTCGATTGCGCTGATCGGTCTGAATGCGTCGCCGGCGTTGCTGTTCCTGATGGTCTTCGTCGCCGGCGGCACGACAATCGGCACGCAGATCCTGCTCTATGCCAGCGTTGCCCAGCTTTACAACCTCTCGGTGCGCTCCACCGGTCTGGGTTGGGCCTCGGGCGTCGGCCGCATCGGGGCGATCGTGGGTCCGACGCTGGGCGGCTTGCTGCTGGCGCAGGAATATCCGCTCCAGCAGAACTTCCTGATCTTCTCCATTCCGGCGGCGATTTCCGCATTGGCGATGCTGGTCTTCGCGGTGAGCAATGCGCGCCGCGTAGAGGAACCGCAACCGGTGACAGCGTAGGAACAAGGATCGCCACGCCGGTTTCCTGCCGGGCCGCCGGTCATCGGTTGCCAGGCAGCGCATGGGTTGAACGCCGTGCGCTGCCTGAATCCCAAGTATGAACCATGCAGTCGGGGCCAAGGTGAGCCGAGCATATATTTTGATCCTTGCAAGGAATGATGCGCATGACCCTGCTATCCTCGCCGGAAGACGGCAACACCGCCATCACGGCATATTTGAATCTTCCCACCCACCGCCTCCATTACCGGATCGATGGTGCCGACACTTCCGCACCATGGCTCGTCTTCTGCAATTCGCTGGGCACCGACGTGCACATGTGGGATCCGCAGATCGCTGAACTGTCGCAGCATTTTCGCGTGCTGCGCTACGATTGTCGTGGTCACGGCAGGTCTTCGGCGCCGCCGCCGCCCTATGCGCTGTCCGACCTTGGCAACGACGTCATCGCCCTGCTCGACGCGCTGAAGATCGAGCGTGCGCATTTCTGCGGTTTGTCGATCGGCGGCCTGACCGGGCAGTGGCTGGGTGTCAACGCCAGTCACCGCTTCGACAGGATCGCGGTCTGCGCGACGGCGGCCCGGATCGGCACTGCCGAGAGTTGGATGGCACGCATCGAAGCGGTTAAAGCGGATGGCCTAGCGAGCTTGATCGCAGCCACGGCTGAACGCTGGTTCACGCCAGAGTTCCGTACGGTCGAGCCCGGTGTAGTCCAGAAGGTGCTCGACAGTTTTGTTGCGACAACCGTGGATGGCTATAACGGCTGCTGCGCGGCTCTGGCAGGCGCCGACCTGCGCGAGGACCTCCAACGAATCGCCAATCCTCTACTTGCCATATCCGGTGACGACGATCCGGTATGTCCACCGTCGGACCTCAAGACCATCGCCGCCTGCGTAGAACAGGGCCGGCACCTGTCGCTGCCCGGCCGGCATGTCGTCAATATCGAGTCGTCGCAGGCGTTCAACGCCGCACTCCTGGCTTTTCTTCGGTCCTGAGCCGCGGCTTGCGGCGGCGCTCCGCTTGTCGGGCGTCATGCGGTCGGGCGATGCACGCCAAAGGAACCCGTTTACACAGCGCTCCCCCGAAGGAGCGGCCTTTATTCCGCCCGCATCTTCATATTCTGTTAAGGAATACATTCCTCGCGGAGATTTTGCCCATGGCGCTCGGTGCATCCCAACGTTTGCACGATGGCGTTGCGGCCGTCGAAACCATGACGCGCTTTGCGCTTGCGGTGCTGGCGCTTGCCTCGGGCGTCTACACCTATCTCGGCGTACGCAGCATTCTCGACGGCTCGCCGACCTCGGTTTTCTTCGCAGCAATCATCTACTCGGCCTCGGTCTCTGTCGGCATCTACGCCTTCTGGACCTACATGGCCCGCTTCTATCCGCATGTGACGACCCATACGGGCCGGGCCGCTATGTTGGGTGTGATGGCTTTGGGCGCGGCCATGATCATCGCCATGTCGAGCTGGCTCAATGCGGCGGCGCTGGCAGGTTCGGCCGCGCTCGAACAGCATCTCGCGGAAACGGTGGAGGACTACACCGCCGACCTCGATCAGGCGCACCAGAACGCGCTTGCGGCCCAAAGCCTGCTGCCCGATATCCAGCGCGCATCTGAGCGCTTCGCCCAGCTTGCCGCCTCGGAGCGGCAATCGGGCGCGCTCACCGGCACGACGGGGTCGGGAAGCGTGGTGCAGCTTCTGTCGCAAATGTCGGCGCAGATGAAAGAGCTCGAAAATGGCATCAACGCCTCCCGCGAACAGGTCACGACGCTGTTCAACGAAGGGCAGAAGCGGCTCGAAACCATGCGCACGCTGGTCTCCGCGCCGGGTGCGATCGAGCCGCGCGCCGACCAGTTCTCTTCCGAAGTGGTGGCGCTCACAGGTGTCATAGCTTCGCTGGGACAGACTTCGATCGCGCCATCGATCCGTCGCGCCGCCGACGACCTCTCCCTCGGCTTCATCGCACCGGTGGCCGACGGCGGTGATGCCGATCTCGTCAACCGCCAGGACAGGGTGATGGAGACCGTGCGGACCTCGGTGGCGGCGCAATCCAAGGTGCTCTCCGATGCGGCCGACGAAATCCTTGCCCGTGCGCCGGTGGCGGAGCGGCGCTTCGTTCCGCTGTCCTCCGCCGAAGCCGTATTGCGCTATGCGACTGATTTTATTCCGGCCTGGTCCGGGGCCATTTCCATCGATCTTCTGCCCGGCGTGTTGGTCTTCATTCTTGCCGCCGTGCACAGTGCTATCCGCAAGCAGGAGGAGAAGCTGCCGTTTGCCGAGCGCATTACAGCGGCCGAACTTCTTCAGGCGCTGGAAGTGCGGCGAGCCGTAACAGCAAACGGGATAAATCTCGGGGAAATGGACGCCCAGGCGGAAATCGAGAGCATGGCCGAGGAGCCGAACAACATCACCAGTCTCGATCCGAGAACGCGTGCAAAGGATCGGTCGCATGAGGATCGATGACCTGTTCAAGGCGCTGATGCGGCTCGACGACGGTGTGTTGATGCGCAGCGCCTTCTTCACGTTGCTATCGGCCGCGGCGGTCTTCCTGCTGATCGACGTGCGCGACCTCACCGCCATGAACGCCGAACTGCCGGGTTTCGACCCGATGCATCAGAACCAGCCCATCCTGCCTCCCGCGCTGACCGACGGGATGCCCAACGCTCCGCCGGTACGACCCGCAAGCCCAAATGAGGTGCTGCGCCAGCCGATGAAATTCGAACTCACGTCTGGCGGCGTATTGCTCGCCGAAGGCACCATGGACCCCGGGGCGGGTGCGCGCTTCGCCCAGGAGCTCGAAGCGCGCGGCGAATATGTGACGACGGTGGCGCTCAACTCCCCGGGCGGCTCGGTGGACGACGCGCTCGCCATTTCGAAACTGATCCGCGACAAGAAGCTCAATACCAAAGTGGCGTCAAAAGCCCTCTGCGCGTCCTCCTGCCCGATCGTCTTTGCCGGTGGCCTGGGGCGCGTGGCCGAAAAGGATGCGGTGGTCGGCGTGCATCAGGTTTTCAATGGCAGCACGGTCCGGCCGACGGCAGAGCAGGCCATGTCGGCCGCGCAATCCACCACCGCCCGGGTTGCGCGGCATCTTGATGCAATGGGTATCGGCGCCGGGCTGTGGATCAATGCTCTCGAAACGCCGCCGGACCGGCTCTACTATCTGACGGCGAAGGAGATGGCCGATTTCAAGCTGACAACGGAGCCGGTCGCCACCGCCAAGAAAAAAGGCTGACCTTGGAAGGCCATCCCTGCCGACAGGCTTTCGCAGATTGACGGGTTCGCTCATGCTCGTGTTTGCGTTCGCAGTACTGTTCTGGGCGGCGCGATGAACGCTCATGATCCGTCGTCAGTCGACTTGCTCTACCGCCGGCCGGATACCGGAGGAAGTGCCTGATGCGGTGCCTGTCCCTGACGCGCATTATCCCCGCCGCGATGGTCGCTGCAATCGCCGCTTGGCCCGTCATGGGCGCGCAGGGGGACGACCCGGATTGGCCGTGTATCCAGCGCAAGGTTGCGGAGCTTTCGCTCGGCCAGTTCTGGACCGGCGCCGAGCTGCCGCAGACGTCCGCGGGCTGGTCGAAAGATGCGGCCATCTCGGCTTTGGTGACGGAATTGTCGGCGCGCCGCGTGCCGCTGCCGGAGGCGCAGCGAAAGATCAGAGAGTATGCGGAAAGCCTGCCGGAGGGCGACAGGCAACGGCGCATGACCATGCTCGTGCAGGGCCTGTTCGATCATATGAACCGAGAGCGCTCGCAGGTTATCGCCGGCATAGCGCGCTACGCCCACCGGCAGAGGGACATGGCGGCATTCCTGCGGCAGGAAGCTTCAGCGGTGGATGCTTTGCAGGCGAAGCCCGGTGCCGACCCGAACGAGCTTCAACAGCGGAACGATCGGCTCGTGTTTCAGACCCGCGTTTTTCAGGAGCGTGCGCAATCGCTGAGCTTTGTCTGCGAGGTGCCGACCCTGATCGAACGACGCTTGTACGCCCTGGTCAAGTCGATTGCTGAAGCGCTGGAGGATCGATGAGCCCAGAGCTGCCGCCGCGGGCGACGCGGCAGGCGGGACCTCTCGTGGATTAATTGACGCTCGTTTATCGCACGCGTATCCTCTTCGTTGGCTTTCCATCAGGCACCTTGCGAAAGCCAGCTGTCGGACTGTCACGCAAAACTTGCCGGTCAGCGTAGGTTCTGCGCGCGTTCGTGCGGGAGGTGCTTAAGTGAACCTCGTCGATCTCGTCCTGACCGTCTGCACGCTGGCCGACCCGACAAGTTGCCGCACCGAGCACCTGTATTTCGAGAGCCACGGATCGCTGATCCAATGCATGATGTTGGCCCCGGTCGAGATCGCGAAGTGGGCCGAGAACCATCCGGGGCTGAAGATCGTGCGGTGGAAGTGTGTTTTCCCGGAGAAGGGCGGGGAAATTTGAAGTCGCTGCAAGCAGTTGTTGGCATGCAGTTGTTGGAAGGTGGCATCATGAACATATCGCGGCGTGCGCTTTGCGGGGTGGCCTTGCTGGCCGCTGCAAATCCTCTAGACCTCCATGTCTTGGCAAATCCATCCGCTCCGAAGATACGGGTGGGTGTCCTGAAGTTCGGCACGGTGAATTGGGAACTCGATACCATCAAGCACAATAAATTCGATGCGGCTCATGGCATCGACGTGGAAGTCGTCTATTTCGCCGGCGAAGACGCCACTAACGTGGCTATGCTTGCGGGCGATCTCGACATCATCGTTTCCGACTGGTTGTGGGTGTCGCGCCAGCGTTCGCAAGGAGAGGATCTGACGCTCGCACCTTACTCGACCGCCGTTGGCGCGATCATGGTCAAAGAGGACGCGGCAATTCGTCAAATCACCGATCTCGTGGGGAAGAAAATCGGCGTCGCCGGTGGATCGCTCGACAAGAGCTGGCTTCTGATCCAGGGACTTGCACAGCGCGACCACAAGATCGATCTGACTAGGGAAAGCGACGTCGTTTTCGGCGCGCCGCCGCTGCTGTCGGAAAAGGCTCTCTCAGGAGAACTCGACGCCGTCTTGAACTTTTGGCATTTCTGCGCGCGGCTCGAGGCAACAGGCTTTCGCCGCCTGATCGGTGCCGACGAGGCGGCCAAGGCGCTCGGAGCATCGGGGCCGGTCTCGGCGTTGGGCTACGTATTCCACGACAAATGGGCGAACGAAAACCCGGATGCGGCGATGAGCTTTGTCAAGGCAAGCGCAGACGCAAAGAAACTCCTGGCTCGATCCGACGCCGAATGGCAGCGTTTGGCGCCGATTGTGCGCGCCGAGGGCAGGGAACTCGATGTGCTGCGCGATCGCTATCGTCAAGGCATCCCAGGTCGGCCTGTCGCCGAAGAGGAAAGCGATGCCGCCAAGCTGTACGAGATTCTTGCGGAACTGGGCGGGGAGAAGCTCGTCGGCGCAGCGCGGCAGATGGCTCCCGGGACGTTCTGGGCTGCATTGAAGACATGACGGCAGGATCGGAAAACGGATTATCGGCACGCCGGCGCGCGCGCCCGGTCCGCGGGATTGGCGCCGCGTTGCCCGCGGCGACGGCCTTGGCATCGCTCCTCATGCTATGCCTGCTCTGGAGCCTTGCGGCAGGGATCTGGCCGAGCCGTGCCTTTCCGCCACCGCTCGAGGTCTGGCGAGTGCTTCTCAAGGAGGCGGCGAGCGGCGACCTTGGCTATCATCTGGCAATGACGCTCTGGCGGGTTGCGGCCGCCTACGTCGTCGCCATGATCGTCGGGTCGGTGATCGGCGTCCTGCTCGGCATGCACCGGCGGGCGGATTCCTTCTTCAATCCGTGGCTTGTGCTCTTTCTCAACCTGCCGGCACTGGTCGTCATCGTGCTCGCCTACATCTGGTTCGGCCTGACGGAGGCCGCCGCAATCGGCGCCGTGGCCATCAACAAGATACCCAATGTCGTCGTCACCATGCGCGAGGGGGCGCGTGCACTCGAACCCCGATTCGCCGAACTGGCCACGGTCTACCGGCTGGGGCCGCTCGACCAAATTCGCCACATCCTGGTGCCGCAGCTGCAGCCTTACTTCGCCGCCGCCTCGCGTTCCGGCATTGCGTTGATCTGGAAGATCGTGCTCGTCGTGGAATTGCTTGGCCGCTCCAGCGGTGTCGGCTTTCAGATCTATCTCTACTTTCAGATATTCGATGTTGCCGCCATCCTTGCCTACACGCTGGCCTTCGTGGCTATCATGCTGTTGATCGAATTCCTTCTGGTGCAGCCAGTTGAACGACATGCAACCCGTTGGCGCCGCCGTTCCGCTTAAAGTCGACATTACCGAGAAGACCTTCCGCTCGGCGGAGGGCGTCACGATTGCCGCACTGCGCGAACTTTCCTTCGAGGTCAGGCAGGGTGAATTCGCCTGTCTGCTCGGCCCGTCAGGCTGCGGCAAGACCACCACCCTGCGAATTCTGCTGGGTCTCGATCGGCAGTTTTCGGGCAGTTATCAGTTGCCCGAAGGCGGCTCCAATCGCATTGCTGTGGTCTTTCAGGAGCCTGTCCTTCTCCCCTGGCGGACGGTGGAGCAGAACATACGCCTGGCTCTGTCTCCGCGCCTCAGGGACAAGGATCTTGACTGGCTGTTCGACATTCTGGGCCTCTCCGCGATGCGGTCGCTCTACCCTTCGGAGCTTTCGCTTGGCCTTGCGCGCCGCGCCGCGCTGGCACGAGCCTTCGCCACGGAACCCGCAATTCTCTTTCTGGACGAGCCGTTCGCCTCGCTCGATGAGCGAACCGCCGACAGACTCCGTCGTCTTCTGATGACGGTGTGGGCGGCCAGACCCACCACTGCTCTGATGGTGACTCACAATTTGCGTGAGGCCCTACTACTTGCCGATCGCATTGTCGTGCTGTCCCCGCGTCCCGCGCATGTGCTGGGCATCTTCGACGTGGGCCTCGTGCGCCATTTGCGCGATGCGCCGTCGCTGGACCATCTTGTCGCGGACTTTCACAAGAGGTTTCCGGACGGGGTTTGATTGCGCTCCACCGGAAAATCCGCTGATGGGGCCACCGGCGATCGGCGGCGGATCTTGATCGAGGATCAGAAGCAGCGGACCTCTGCTTCAGCCTGTGCTCGCCTGAGCTCTGAGAGAGCGGATTTCGCCGGCGCGCTCTCGCGAAACAGAGCCCCTCGTTCGCCCGTCTGAAGTCCGAGGCTCCTGAACGTCTCGGCCGCCTCATAGCGCTCGTAGGGCATGATCGAAGCTATGACGTCAATCGAGCAAGAACAGCGCTCTAGGGCGGCTCGTGTTTCGCCATTGGCTTTCATGCAGGCGTACACATAGTCCACAACTGCAACTGTCGGGTACCCTTCGGCCCCCGATGCTGTGACAGCACCCATGAGCGCAGCGGCAACAGCAATCGCGCCCAAAGTTCCAGTGGCCATCGCGAAATCTCCCGCAGGTATAGACAGAGGCAGCAGCCATGTAAACTTATGTCGACCCCCATATTATTGTAGTATTCGGGAGAGTAGCCAATATAAAACCGAGTAACACCCATGTTGCGTAGCAGCATGTTTCGTTTTGCGCCGCACAAACAACGTGAGATTTAATTTGCGTTATTTGGTCCAAAAGCCTATTCTTGCACCGGTTTCCGGCTTCAAGGCTTGTCTTTAGGGAGCGGCAAAGTGTCCGATCAATGGGACGGGCAATTGCGATGCCCACTGCCCATCCAAACGACCGTGACACGCTGACGGAAGCGCATGTCCCACGACAAGCATGATATCGCTTGGGCTGGCCTCTGTGGTTATCCCGAGGATTTGTGATGGCGATCCTCGGGTTGAATATCGACATCGGGAGGATTTCGCATGCGCACGCTTGGAAAACTCGCATATCTGCCGATGACCGCTGCTGGATTTCTGACGGCGGCTCTTGCCGGAAGTGCATTGGCCAATGAGGAACTGATGACCCTTTCGGCCGACGCGAAGAATTGGGCGATGCCCACGGGCGACTATGCGAACACCCGCTACTCGAAACTGAAGCAGATCAACAAGGACAACGTCAAGGACTTGCAAGTCAAGTGGACATTCTCGACTGGCGTGTTGCGTGGCCATGAAGGCGGCCCGCTCGTGATCGGCGACGTGATGTATGTCCATACGCCGTTCCCGAACATCGTCTATGCGCTTGATCTCAAGAACGAAGGCAAGATGCTTTGGAAATACGAGCCAAGGCAGGATCCGAACGTCATCGCGATCATGTGCTGCGACACCGTCAACCGCGGTCCGGCTTACGGGGACGGCAAGATCATCCTTTACCAGGCTGATACGACGGTCACCGCGCTCGACGCCAAGACCGGCAAGGTCGCATGGCAGGTCCTGAATGGCGAGAAAAAAGATGGGAGTCTGTCCGAATCGGGCACGTCCGCACCGATGGTGGTCAAGGACAAGGTAATCGTCGGCATATCCGGTGCCGAGTATGGTGTCCGCGGTCACATCACGGCCTACAATTTGAGCGACGGCAAGCGAGCCTGGCGAGCCTATTCGACGGGTCCTGATTCAGAAACACTGATCGACCCGGAGAAGACGACTCATCTCGGCAAGCCGGTGGGCAAGGACTCCGGGATGAACACCTGGGAAGGCGAGCAGTGGAAGACCGGCGGCGGAACCACATGGGGATGGTACTCCTACGATCCAGAGCTCAACGTTATTTATTATGGCACGGGGAACCCTTCGACCTGGAACCCCAACCAGAGACCTGGCGACAACCGTTGGTCGATGACGATCTTCGCGCGCGATGCCGACACGGGCATGGCCAAGTGGGCCTATCAAATGACGCCTCACGACGAGTGGGACTATGACGGCGTCAACGAAATGATCCTTGTCGACGACATGGACATCAAGGGGCAACCAAGGGACGTGCTCGTGCATTTTGACCGCAACGGCTTCGCCTACACCCTCGACCGTGCAACGGGTGAGCTTCTGGTTGCCAAGAAGTATGATCCCACGGTGAACTGGGCGACCGAGGTCGTGATGGATCCCAAGAGCGACCAGTATGGGCGTCCGCAGGTTGTAGACAAGTACTCCCCCGAACATAACGGCGAGGACTTCAACACCACGGGTATCTGCCCGACAGCGCTTGGAACGAAAGACCAGCAACCGGCGACCTATTCGCCAAAGACGAAGCTGTTCTACGTGCCGACAAACCATGTTTGCATGGACCTTGAGCCCTACAAGGTGAGCTACACCGCCGGTCAGGCCTATGTGGGCGCGACCGTGAACATGTACCCGACGCCCAATAGCCACGGCGGCATGGGTAATTTCATTGCCTGGGACGCGGCCAAGGGTGAGATAGTCTGGTCGAAGCCGGAGCGGTTCTCGGTGTGGTCAGGTGCGGTCGCAACGGAAGGCGACGTCATCTTCTATGGCACGCTTGAAGGCTACATCAAGGCGGTCGATACGCAAGGAAATGAACTCTACAAGTTCAAGACTCCTTCCGGCATCATCGGCAACATCAACACCTTCGAACACGGCGGCAAGCAGTATGTCGCGGTTCTGTCGGGTATCGGCGGCTGGGCAGGCATCGGACTCGCCGGTGGTCTCTTGGGCGCTGAGGGTGCTGCAGCGTGGCAGCAGGCGGTGGCCGGTGAGAGAGCTCCGACCGAAGAAAGCCGAAGCATCGCTACAGCAGGTTTGGGTGCGGTAGGCGGCTACGCCGCATTGGCCGAATACACGACGCTGGGCGGACAACTGACGGTATTCGGTCTTCCGGATTGATCACGGGGCAGATCCGGCTGCCGAAGCGAGAGCCCGGACCAAATCGCAGCAAACGCTGCCGGGCTCTCGGTTTCACCAGACAAGAATCTCAAGTCCGTCAGCCAATGGACCATGGCGGCTGGAAAAAGAGGTCATGCATGTTGCCACGCTTCATCATTTCGGCGTTCGCTGCGGTTCTCCTGCCGTTTGCAATCGGCACTGCCCGCGCCGAGGACAGCGAGGAAAAGGCGGCCAGCGTCAAAGAGGAAGACGGGAAGCACTTCGACGCCGAAGGCAATCCCACCTTCAAGATCGAGAACGGCGTCGTCGATTGGTACACGTTCAATGGATATCGCCGCTATCACGCCGATTGTCACGTCTGCCACGGACCCGATGGGGAAGGGTCCTCGTATGCGCCCGCCCTCGCCAAGACCACAAAGAATGTCGACTACGGAACATTCCTTTCGATCGTCGCCGAAGGACGCAAGAGCGTCGTCGGCGGCAAAGAGGTTGTCATGCCGGCGTTCGGCGACAACAAGAATGTCTATTGCTACCTCGACGACATCTACATCTACCTGCGCGCCCGCGCTGTCGGCGTTGCGCCTCGAGGTCGTCCGCCCAAGAAGGCCGACAAGCCCGAAGCGGCTACGGCCTACGAATCGTCCTGCATGGGGGGATGACATGGCACACCGCGTCCATCGGACCTGCAGGACCCTCGTCTCTCTGGCCGCGGCCGCGCTGATGCCATTGCAAGCGCATTCCCAGAGCGCCGGGCTGGGCGCCGCTGGCGAACTTGTCGACCCGGAGACGCTGCGCGTCTGCGCCGACCCGTCCAACATGCCCTTCTCTGACAAGAGCGGCGAGGGATTCGAAGACAAGCTCGCCAAGATGGTAGCAGCCGCGACAGGACGGAGTTCCGTCGCCTATACGTGGTTTCCCTCTATCCCTGGTTTCGTGCGCAACACGCTCGGGACCAATCGCTGCGACATCATCATGGGATACGCTCAGGGAGACGAACTCGTCCAGAATACCAACGCTTATTATCGCACCTCCTATGTGCTGATTTACAGGAAGGATGGCGACCTTGCCGGCGTAGAAACGCTGACCGATCCGAAGCTCGTCGACAAGAGGATCGGCGTGGTCCACGCGACGCCACCCTCGGCGAATATGGCGGCGGCAAAACTGATGCGCAAAGCGAAGGTCTATCCTCTGGTGGTCGACACGCGGACAGCGCCGTCGATGGCGGAGGTGATGATCCGGGACATGGCAGCAGGCGTGATTGACGCGGCCGTGATCTGGGGGCCGATGGCAGGCTACTATGCCCGCAAGTCAAAACTCGATCTGGCGATCGTGCCCTTGACCAGGGAGAAGGGCGGTTCGCGCATGACCTATCGGATCACGATGGGTGTGCGGCCGTCCGATCAGCAATGGAAACGCACGCTCAACACCTTCATCAGGGACAATCAGGCGGACATCAACAAACTCTTGCTCTCCTATGGTGTCCCGCTGCTCGATGAGCAAGACGAGAGGATCACTCAGTGACGTGGCGGCGACTTCGCGCGGATGGCTGAGATTGCAAATACCGGTCGCATCGGCAACCGCTGACCGCCGATGGACGGTAGGAGGGCTGCGCCGGTCGGGATCATCCGGACCAACCAGCCCATGACGAATATGATGTTCAAAGGGGGATGGAGACATGGACGTACGCGCCGCCGTCGCCACTGAAGCCGGCAAGCCTCTGGAAGTGATGACCGTTCAGCTCGAAGGCCCGCGGGCCGGCGAGGTGCTGGTCGAGGTCAAGGCCACTGGCATCTGCCACACCGACGACTTCACCCTGTCGGGCGCCGACCCGGAAGGGCTGTTCCCGGCCATCCTCGGCCATGAGGGCGCCGGCATCGTCGTCGATGTCGGCCCCGGCGTCACCTCGGTGAAGAAGGGCGATCACGTCATTCCGCTCTATACGCCGGAATGCCGCGCCTGCCCCTCCTGCCTTTCGCGCAAGACCAATCTGTGCACCGCCATCCGCGCCACCCAAGGCCAGGGCGTCATGCCGGACGGCAGCTCGCGCTTCTCGATTAACGGGGAGAAGCTGCACCACTACATGGGCTGCTCGACCTTTTCGAACTTCACCGTCTTGCCGGAAATCGCCGTCGCCAAGGTCAACCCGGACGCAGCCTTCGACAAGATCTGCTATATCGGCTGCGGCGTGACCACCGGCATCGGCGCGGTGATCAACACCGCCAAGGTCGAGATGGGCGCCACGGCGATCGTCTTCGGACTCGGCGGCATCGGCCTCAACGTCATCCAGGGACTCAGGCTCGCCGGCGCCGACATGATCATCGGCGTCGATTTGAACAACGACAAGAAACCCTGGGGCGAGAAGTTCGGGATGACTCATTTCGTCAACCCGAAGGAGGTCGGCGACGACATCGTTGCCTACCTCGTCAACATGACGAAGCGCGGTGCCGACCAGATCGGCGGCGCCGACTACACCTTCGACTGCACCGGCAACACCGGCGTCATGCGCCAGGCGCTCGAAGCCTCGCATCGCGGCTGGGGCAAGTCGGTGATCATCGGCGTCGCCGGCGCCGGCCAGGAGATCGCCACCCGGCCGTTCCAGCTGGTCACCGGCCGCTCCTGGATGGGCACCGCCTTCGGCGGCGCCCGCGGCCGCACCGACGTGCCGAGGATCGTCGACTGGTACATGGAGGGCAAGATCGAGATCGATCCGATGATCACCCACACCATGCCGCTCGACGACATCAACAAGGGCTTCGAACTGATGCATTCCGGCGAAAGCATCAGGAGCGTGGTGATCTACTGAGCATCCGCCGGGCGCTCGAACCAAACCGAAGCGCCACACCATCCGAGACGGATCGGGCTTCGGCACAACAGGGAGGACACGCAATGGAAAGTTCAATTCGCATTCATCCGGCAGTGGATGGCGGCCTGAGACCGGCCAGCCCGGGCTTTACCGGAGGCACGCTTGTCTGTGACTGCACGGACAGACCGGTCAAGGTAAGAATCGAGGGACAGATTGCCCACAACCACGCTTGCGGCTGCACCAAATGCTGGAAGCCCAGTGGCACCAATTTCTCCATTGTCGCGGTTGTTCCGCATGACAAGGTGACCGTGCTCGAGAACGGCGACAAGCTGCAAGTGGTCGATCCCTCCGCGCTCATTCAGCGGCACGCCTGCAGACAATGCGGCGTACATATGTACGGGCCCGTGGAGCGAGAGCATGCCTTCCAGGGGCTGGACTTTATACATCCCGAGCGCTTCCAGGAGTCGGGCTGGGCTCCGCCCGGCTTTGCAGCCTTCGTGTCTTCCATCATCGAATCGGGCGTCGATCCCAGTCGCATGGATGACATCCGGGCCCGTTTGAGGGAGCTTGGGCTGGAGCCCTATGACTGCCTGTCGCCTGGCCTGATGGACTATGTTGCCACCTGGGTCGCGAAGAAAGCGGGCACACTTTCCAGTTGACCGTGCCGACGAAGCCGATGCAACCCTCGTCAGCGCGCTCGTCCAGGCGCGCTGACGAGGGTGTTGTGTGGCGACAGGGAAGCGCAACCGCATGGAGAACCCTTCTTTGCCGAAGGTACCAGGCGGCTTGTCGCGCGCATAAATGCACTCAATTTATTGGGACTTAACCGCGAGGTGCATTTAAAGGAAGTCAGCTTTCTACGGGGAACTCTTCGCGTCGAGCCTTGTTTGGCTCAGCAGGTGTAAACGGATGCATCGCATCCACAACAGCGAGCGAAGAGCAAATGTTGATACGTCTCATAGCAGCTACCGCCGTCCCCCTTCTGTTGGCTGCGCCGGCATTCGCGGATTGCCGCCAGGAACTCGAGAAGCTCGGGCAAGCTATTGTTTCCGCGGAAACGGGCGCCAGCGGGTCCGTTACCGAGCACCAGGAAGAAGTCACGGCCGGCGAACAGAAAAAGGGTGTAGGGACTGAAATAACAGGATCAACCGGCACCCAGACGGAAGCGGTGTCGCCCCATCAGGAGCAGGTAACCGGGACACGGAGCGGTGAAACTGCCGACAAGCCAAGCCAGCTCGCAGCCGAAGCCCGCAAAATGGCCGACGCCGGTGATGAGCCGGGCTGCATGAAGAAGCTGGCGGAAATCAAAGGCCTGATCGGCGAAAAGTGAGGACCCGGTAAACACTGGAGGGTTAACCCCAGTGATCGCAGTAAGGTTACGATAGCTCACCAGTCTTCTTCCTCGACAGGGCGAGCGAAGGTATTCGTCTGACGGCAACAGGGCTCCCTCGCGGCAGCCGATCGGGCCATTGTCAGAGCGAGGCGAAGCAACGGGCGAGAATAGACGGAATGTCAGCGCGGCTTCGCGAGGGCCGCGGCCGAACGGATGTTCGCGACTGCGGGCAGCCGGAACGTCTGCGCCGGCGCCGGGCGGCCGACATGAAATCCCTGGACCTGATCGATCCGGAATTGACGCATCAAGGCCAATTGTTCCTCAGTCTCCACGCCCTCCACTAGGATCATGTGGCCGCGATTTCGCACGAGTCCGATAATATCCTGCAGCATCGCCTTTCCCCGCGGGGTGTCGCAATCGTGCAGGAAGGAGCGGTCGACCTTCACCGTATCGAAATCGATCAGGCGTAGCCAGGACAGGCCCGCAAAGCCTGTTCCGAAGTCATCGAGCCAGATCCTGACGCCCAGGGTCTTGAGATCGCTGATGCACCGAAGGATATCGGAATGCATCTCCATCTCCAGCCCCTCGGTGATTTCGAGAGCCAACCTGCCGCCGGCCACACCTGTTTCGCCAAGAATCGCTGCCACCGAGGCGGCGAAGCCCGGTGACTTCAGCTGGATCGGGGAGACGTTCACACTGACGACGGGGACGTGGTCGTCCGCCAGAAGTTCGCGGCACACTGTCCTGATCGCCCAACGCCCCAGGTCCAGGATGGCGCCGGTGCGTTCCGCGACCGGGATGAAGAGGCTGGGAGGAACCGAGGTGCCATCCAGCATTCTCAGGCGCATGAGCGCCTCGACTGCGTCGATGCGGCCGGAGGCGACATTTCGAATCGGCTGATAGACCAGCGAGACGAGGTCCTGGTCGATGGCGATTTTCAGCAGGGCGGCGATGTTCTCGCTCTCATCGCTGCTGTGTGGATCATTCGGATCGAAAAGCCGGGTGCAGTTCCGGCCGTTGGCCTTTGCGCCATAGAGAGCTCGGTCCGCCTCGTGGATCAGCCTCTCGAGCTTCGCGCCCGTCTGATTTCTGCTGAATGCGGCACCGACGCTGACGGTGACGATCGACATGCCGTCGCGTCGCTGCCCGTGCTCCAGAGCAAGCTTTTCCACACCGCAACGGATCGCCTCGGCAAGATCGGCCGCCTGTTCGCTGGTCTCCATGCGCGCCAGCACAATGAACTCTTCGCCGCCATAGCGCCCGATCGAGCCGTTGAACGGCTCGATCGAATCCTTGAGCGCACTGGCGACAAGAACGAGGCAGCGGTCACCTTCCTGATGGCCATAGAAGTCGTTGTATTTCTTGAAGAAATCGACGTCGATGAGGAACGCGGCGAAACTCGTCCCCTTCTTCTGCCAGTCACTCCAGTAGTCGCGGAGCTTCTGGTCGACGGCGCGACGGTTGTCGAGACCCGTCAGGGAGTCGGTATTCGACAGCCGCAGCAGGGCCCTGCCGCGCTCGGAAGCTTCTTTCTGCTGAATGCGCGCTTCGAATGCATTGAGAAAGACCTTGTAGCGCTCCCTGTTGAGCTTCCAGTTCACATAGGAGGTGAAGACGAAGCAGGAGATGTTGAAGGTGCCGAATGCAAGCCGATAGGAGATCTCCGCCGGGGAAAAGGACAGCACAGCCGCAAAGAAGATCAGCAGGATGGTGACGGACGCGAACAGCGAAATGCGGAACTGAAAGCTGAAGAATAGATTGACGCTCATCATGAAGATCGCGCCGAAGACCATGTAGTAAGAGATGCTCTGGGTGTCGGCGGTCATCATCGCCGGATAAAGCCAGCCGGCATAGGCCGCGACGAGTGCTGCGGCAGCCGTGACATCGATCGCGTTCGCACTGGCGTTCAGCCGAATCTGCGTTTCGATCATCGTCAGTGCGATCATAGCGATCATGAATCGCGCGGCGATCGTATAATGCGCAACGTCGGGAACTAGCAGGATATCGGTTATCGAAAACAGCAGATAGACCGCGACCGCAGTCCAGAACCCGTGCCGCGTCGCCTGTTTTCGGGCGCCTTCGCCTTCATTTTCGTAGAGCGCGCGCAGTTCAGTCGAGGCCGGCCTCGGCGGCTCGCTGCGGAGGTCGATCTCAACTACGTCGGCCAGCGTGTGCTTCATGCACCGATCCATTGCGTTTGCGTCTTCGTGTAAAGCCCGAAGTCTCTCTTCGACGAGTACCACGGGGCGTCCCTGCAGTAGCTGCTTGCTTGGGTAAGAATGTGAGGGCGTGCAGCATCGTTCGGCACATTAGTTTAGGTCCATTAAGTTTTGCTGAATTGGTATTGGGCCAAAGACGCACGTAATAGTGTAGCGAAATAGGTCAGTCGGATGTGTTGTTAACCATATTATTCGATAGTTTGAAATTGGATTTGGCGCGCTCCGTGATCTTGCGCATACTGTTAACGATCTATTAACGGATGAGTCTCGCGTGACCCAAATTCAGATTGCCCTCGACGGCGAAAGCCTGATTACCCCCACCGCCATTACAACCGAACTCTCGACAGCCAAGACGGATCGCCATGACGAGCAGCTGGCAACCGGCGAAGCCGAAGTCGCACTGGCGCTTATGATCGCCCAGCAACAAATCGAGCAGCGCCGCGATCCGCCGGTGATTATCCACCAGCTGATCGGCGCACTTCATGGGATACGCCGCAAGTTCGATCCGAGCGTCTGGCAAGCGCTGATCCCGATCGTCCAGAACCATCCGGTGTCGAATTACTTCCATGAGGACCCGTTCACCCGTTGGTCTTTCCGGAAACCACGCGGTTATTCCGGCGACGCGCAGCTGATCGACTTCATCTATGGTCATCCGAGCGTTTCGGACGAAATTGCCAAGGCCTCTCCGCTTGGCCGCACCCTCTACAACTACACGAAGGATGCGCCGTCGTCGGTCGCCGTGCGGGAACGACGCGACCTCCTGACCCGGCATGTCGACGCGATTGCGGCCGAGAAGGGCCCTGAGACGGAAATTCTGACGATCGCGGCGGGACATCTGCGCGAGGCCGATCGTTCGGTGGCATTGCGCGAGCGGCGGATAAAGCGCTGGGTTGCCCTCGATCAGGACCCCTTGAGCGTCGGCTCGATGGTTCGCGACTTCAGGGGAACCTGCGTCGAGGCGATCGACGGTTCCGTTCGCGGCCTTCTGACCAGGTCCCAGGAACTGGGTCAGTTCGACTTCATCTACGCCGCCGGCCTCTATGACTACCTGGCCGATAAGGTGGCGGTGAAGCTCACGCAACGATGCCTGGAAATGCTGAAGCCCAATGGGGTCTTCCTCTTCGCCAATTTCGCCCGCGACATCAGCGATGACGGCTACATGGAGACGTTGATGAATTGGGCGCTGCTGCTGCGCTCGGAAGCGGATATGTGGAGCATCATCAATGCGAGCGTCGACCGCAACACGGTCAATGCGCGATTGGAATTCGGCGCCAACCGCAACATCGTCTACGGCATCCTGCAGAAGCGGTCTTAGCCATCGCCGAAGCCCGTCTCTCGAGTCTTCAGTCTATACCTGCACCACTGCGTATTTCCGTGAATCGCAGCCGATTTAAGGAAGAAACTCGCAGCGCTGTAACGTACCGCGGCCTTGTGCGCCTGATAGATGCACGGCGCTGTAGAAACTCGGCGCATTTCGGAGTCGAAATGCCCCGTTTGGCTGCAAAGCACAGCCAAACGGCCTGATGGAAAAGCGGGTGCCGCTCAGCGTCTCAATGCTTCCGTTTCGATCCAGTGGAGTCGAATCGGAACGGCCTTGCATGCAGGTGGGCGGAGGCGCCCCCGGGCAAGGACGGCTTGAGGAGAGCCGCTGGCGGCAGGAGCCGGACGGATATTGCCGGTGCCGATGGGGTTTCGCCGGACCGACCGCCCGCCTGAGCAAGCGGTGTGGCGGCCGTTCGCTTAGCTTCTCGCTGCTCTTCCATCGCCGAGCGCAATTTAAGGCGCAACACCGCCTCCCGCGCTCTGAGCTTGCATCGAAGATGCTCCGGATCATCGGAAGCGATCTCTTCGAAACTCAGAAACGTGGCGATCGCGGCGTCTCTCTGGCCTGCGGCCAGAAGGCAGACGGCCAATTTGTAACGGACGAGGCCGAGATGCGCGTGGCGGGCAAGCAGGTCTTCGAAGGTCTTGCTCGCCTCGCGGTAGCAGGCTTGCGCCATCTGGGCGTCGCCCAGCCGGTGCTGGATCTTGTCCGCCTCCGGTATCGCCGACAGCAAGCCGCGATAGAGATGTTCCGCCTCGGCGTGGTCTCCCTTCTCGGTGCAGAGCTGTGCCAGGCCGTAGCGGGCATAGATATGCTTGGGAGCCGCATGTATCACTTGCCGATAGCCTGTCTCCGCCGCGTCCAGCTTGCCTCGGCTGTGCAGGTCCATGGCGCGCTCGAAGACGAAGTCGATGCTGCGGTGATTCAGACAGTCGTGAAGATTGCGGCCCGTCCGCGTTCTGACGATGAGGTGGCGCACAGGCTGTTCCGGGATGCGGATCCCGCTCTCGCCGCCGTCGTCCTCGCGGACAAACTGTTCGTCGGCAAAGGCGTGGAGCAATCGTTCGGTTCGGTCGGAGGCGAGGTCGAGAGAATCGAACCGCAGGCTTGCCCAGTTCTCGCGACGGATGACGCTGGCAGACGCATCGACCGCCTCATTCTCGAGCCCCGGCGAGCAAAGCAGGCCGGTGCGGCCGGAGCCGTGATTGCCGATCAATAGAATTTCATCGCAGAAAAGACCGCTGCTCTTGTCGCGGTAGGTTGCCACACGAAGCGGAAGAAAGGCGCAGTAATCCGCATCGTCGGATCGTTTCAGGGCCAGGATGAACCACCTCTGTTGCCGAGGGAGGTATTGCCGCAACCAATCCCAGGAAAGGCAAGGGTGAGAGTCGGGATCGTTATGGTAGAGCTCGTCCCAAGACTTCCGAATATTCTCAAAGTCCTCAATACGCTCAATAATTTCTGTAAACATAGCTTCCTCGCATAAAAATAAAAAATGAAATAAATTTCAATTATGCAGCAGAAGTCACAGATATATAAGTCAGCAATAAGATTGGAATAATAGCAATTTCGGGTTATTTTGCAATAGCTAGGCACGCAGGGGATGTAGTCGGGTGAGCAATAGCCCGGCCCCTCGGCCTCGTCGAACGCGCAGGCCGCGAGACAAGTCGTCTGCGACTGCAGACAATGCCGCCGACCGCCTGACGCTCGGTGCGTCAAGCGGCCGGGTTCGTGAGAACAAGCGGCGTCGCTCGCAGCTGGTTTGCTTCATCGCTCCATGAAGGCGCGCGCCATGCTGTCCCGGATCGGCTTCGTCAGATAGTCGAAGAAGGTCCGCTCGGCCGTCTGGATGAGAATCTCGGCTGGCATGCCGGGCGTCGGGACGAAGCCGGAAATCCTCGAGACTTCGCTCACCGGCAGGTTCACTCTGGCGAGATAGACTTCCTGTGTGCCGTTGGTTGCCGGATCGGGCATGGAGTCGGCGGAGACATAGTAGACCTCGCCGTTCAGCACCGGCGTCGTCCGCTGATTCAGCGCGCTGAGCCTTACGGTCGCCTTTTGGCCGATCTTGACGCTGTCGATCTCGGTGCGGAGGACCTGCGCTTCAATGATCAGCGGTACGTCCGACGGCAGGATTTCCATGATCGGTTTGCCGGTTTCGATGACACCGCCGGCCGTATGATAGTACAGGCGCACGACGGTGCCGGTAACCGGAGCGTTTATCGTGGCGCGGCGCAGCACGCTGGCGGCCCCCGTCAACTGCTCGCGGACGGAGTCCAGTTCGGCCTCCACCTTCTGGAGCTCTTCCAGGGCCGCCTCGCGATAGCTTTCCTCCGTCTGACGGATCTGCTGATCCTGTTTCAAGATTTGCGAGCCGATTTCCGAAATCTCGGAGGTCAGTCTGCCGGTCTGTCCCTGGGCGTCCGCGATCGATCGCTGGATGCTCTTGATTTCCGTCTTGCGGATCAGGTTCTTGTCGAGGAGCGACTTCTTGCCCGCATACTCCTCCTCGAGGAGGGTATGCTGCTGGCGAACCGCCGCGAGTTGCTGCTGGTAGCCTTCGGCACGGAAGCGGAAACCCTCGATATTCTGCCTGTACAGTCCGATTTCGCTGTCCAGCTTGCTTCTCCAGGCCCGAAAATTGAGCTCCTGGCTTCGAATGATCGGCTCGATCTCCGGATCCTGCAGATATGGGACAAGAATTTTCGGCAGTTCGATCTTGTCGAGACCCTGCACCTGGGCCATGAGGCGGGCGATGATCGCCTCCAGCCTCGCCCGGCGCAGAAAGAGCTGGCGTTGGTTGGCGAGTGCAGCCGTCTCGTCCAGCCGTAGCAGCGGCTGATCGGCGACGATATGATCACCCTCGCTCACCAGGATATCCTTGATGATCCCGCCTTCAAGATGCTGGATGACCTTGTTCTGACCGGTCGCGACGAAACTGCCCTGAGCGATGATTGCCGCAGCCAGCGGCGCCGTGAAGGACCAGAGGCTGAAGCCGCCGAACGTGACTGCCATGAGCACCAGTCCGATGGTGGTCTGTTTCCAGATCGACCGCGGAACCTCTGAATACCATGCAAGATCGTAAACTTTGACTATGTCTGTCATGGGGTGCCTACGTAAGCTGATTGTGGTCGACCGGGTTGCCCTCGAAGTTCATGCCGCGCGAGGAGAGGGCCTTCAGCACATCCTGGCGCATGCCGAAAAGCGCTACGGTGCCGTTCACCAGAAGCAATACCTTGTCCACACTGTTGAGGAGGGCGGGCCGCTGGGTAATGGTAACGACGGTGATTTTCTGCTTCTTCGCATGGGCAAGTGCCCGCGTCAGCGCCGCCTCCCCGGCACTGTCGAGATTGGAATTCGGCTCGTCCAGCAGCACCATGCGCGGATTGCCGAAGAAAGCCCGGGCAAGCGCGACGCGCTGCTTTTGCCCGCCGGAAAGCGGTGATCCGTCGGCCGCGACGAAGGTCTCGTAGCCGTGCGGCAGTGACGCAATCATGTCGTGCACGTCGGCCAATTTGGCGGCCGCATAGATGTCGGCGTCGGTGGCGTCCTCCTGCATGCGCGCAATATTGGCCTTGATCGTTCCGGGAAAGAGCTGGACGTCCTGCGGGAGGTAGCCGATGCTTTCGCCGAACTGGCGCTGATCCCAGTTCCTCAAGTCCATGAGGTCGAGGCGCACATTCCCAGATGTCGGCAGGATGGACCCGACAAGCATCTTGCCGAGCGTCGTCTTGCCAGCTCCGGAACTGCCGATCACGGCAAGCGAGTCGCCAGGGTTGAGCGAGAACGTCACGCCGTTGAGGACCACGCGCTTGGTGCCGTTCGGGACGAAGAGCAGCCGCTCGACGTCCAGGCGCCCTTCGGGGCGCGGCAGCTTCAGCCGCTCAAAATTAAGCGGCGAGCTCTGGAGCAACGAAGCGATGCGCCCATAGGCGGCGCGCACCTGGATCACCTGATTCCAGCCTTCGATTGCGCCTTCGATCGGGCCGAGCGCACGGCCGGCGACGATCGATGCGGCGATTACCATGCCGCCAGTGAGTTGGCCGTGAAGCGCGAGATTGGCGCCCCAGCCGAGCATGGTGACCTGGGTGAGCAGCCGAATGGCCTTGGAGAGCGAGGCAAGCGCGATGTTGCGGTCCTGCGCCACGACTTGCGCCTTTAGCGATCCCGCCATGTCCTTCCCCCAGATGCGGACTGCTTCCGGGATCATCGCAAGCGCATTGATGATCTGCGAATTGCGCGACATGGAGTCGAGATGGAGGTTCGCCTTGCCCTGGAAGGTGTTGGCCTCGCCGAAGGGAGCGGCGGTCGCTCTCTGGTTCACCAAGGTGACAATGAGGAGAAACAAGGCGGAAGTAATGACGATGAAGCCAAGATGCGGGTGGATCAGAAAGACCGCCAGGACGAAGAACGGCGCGATCGGGGCGTCGAGGAAGGACAGCAGCGTGCTCGATACGAGGAAGGAGCGAAGCTGCTGCAAGTCGCCAAGGGTCTGATATTCCCGCCCGTTGCTGTGAAGCGAGGCTCGGGCCGCCGCACTGAGGATCGGCGCGCCGAGCTGAGCGGCAACCTCCACCGCCGTCCGCATGAGGATCATGCGGCGGATTCCGTCGAAAACAGCCTGCAGAATGACCGCGCCGATGATCAGCGCGGTGAGCATGACCAGCGTGTCGATCGAGCGACTGGTCAGCACGCGGTCCGAGATCTGAAACAGATAGATCGGTATGGCGAGCACCAGCACGTTGGTGGCGAGCGTGAAGACCATCACGACCATCAGGTTCTGCTTGATGGCCTGCAGACCGGCCTTGAGACTGGCGGAAAAATCGACCGGCCCGAGACGTTTATGGAAAACGCCTCCGCCTCCGCCGCCATGACCACCCCCGCCGCCGCCCGAGGAGCCCCCCTTGTCGGGGGATCGTGGCTCGGCCTTGAGGGGGCCGCGGTCGCCGTCGATCACCACCATACCCGGTATTGAAGACCTGTCCTTGACTTCAGCCCTCGTCTCGACGCTCGGCTTTTCGACGCGCGGTTCCGGCTTGCGGGCCTCCTGGACAGGCGGACGCTGGCCGGCATCGCCTCCATGCGGGCGAGGCACGATTTGCGCGGTGTTCGCGTTATCGGCCATCAGCGGGGGCGTCCTTGTCTGTTGCATGACTGTCTGTTTCATGACCTCGGGCGCCGCACGCCGTTCGGAAACGGGCGGTGCGGCCGTATCGTCATGATCGGCTTGTTGGCTGGTTCTTGCGGCCGCCGTGCCGCGAAGCTGGTCAATCACCTGGTCGAACTCCTTAACAGTGCGATCCAAAATATCTTCCCTGCGGTCGATCCTGCGGAGCAATTGCTGCCGGGCAGCCTCCGCCTTCGGCGTCTGCGGCGGGGAATCCGCCTCGTCTGCAGCCTCGTCGCCATTTGTCGCGAATTGCTCCCAGGACGGGTCGCGGTCGTCGGTCATCGTCTCCTCCCGCGATCCGATCATGCCAGCATGCTATGCATGGGATCGGAGTTCGCCGTATCGAGCGGATGCGGCGCGTGACCCGGCGACTGGGGCCCGGGGTCGGGGGCCATCATGTCCTCACCAAGGAAAGCAACCGCTTCGCTGACGAGCGCGTCAGGATCCTGGCCCCCGAGGTAAGGTTCGGTCCTGATCAGTTCGGCCTGGATCAGGATCTCGTCCGAATAGGCGGTGCCACCCGTATAAATGGTCTGGCCTGCATCGACGTCGACAATCCCGGCGTAATTCACCAAGGCGTTCGAACCCGTCGAAATCGTCCAGTCTGCGTCCCAATCCGCCGCAAGTTTGCTCATCGCCAGCGCGACTTGGTCGCTGTCACCCAGGATATTGGTCTGCTTGACGTAGTTGAGATTGACGAGGTCGCCCGAAATATAAAGTACCCGCAAGCCATTCATCCCGGCAAAGGCGCCGTCCTGCAGCACGTCGTCCGGTAGCGATTTTTTTCCGCTTGCGAGATCGCCGAAGGCGTCGAGGTAGGATTCCGGCATTGGTTTGACGGCGGTCGCGCCACCGGCTTCCACGATGCGGGCTTCGTTCCACAGCAAGTTGCCGTCAGTGGAGACGGAGCCCTTGCCGCTTGTGCCGAAACCCTCGACGGCGCCGACCAAGTCGTTGTCGAGCAGGATGTTCGTCTGCTGGATGATGTTGGCATCGTAGACACTGCCGCCGACGAAGATGAGATCGTAGTAGTGTCCGAGCTCTGCGAGCGAGACGTTGTTGATCGCCGTATTGTCGCCGGTGATGATCGAAGCCGTCGAGCCAGCGGACGCTAAAATGGCCGTGTCTTCATCGGTCATCAAGGTGAATTGCTCTAACCAGTTCATGATCAAGAGGTCGCCCTTGATCTCGGTAATCGCCCAAGCCTTCGGGAAGCCGCCCGTTCCGGCCTGCTCTGCCTTGTCGGCCTCGGGGTCGAGATGCTTGAACATCGCGATATTGAAGGCCTCGGTTGCCTTGCCTGGGTCCAGATTCCAGCCGTTGAGAGCAGGGCTCACCAGATCGTTGTCGGAAACGATGTTGGTCTGGATGATCGCGTTGAGCTCGACATGGTCGCCTTCGACAGCGAGCACATGTGACTGCAACCAGTTATTCGTCAGCTCGACGGAATTGATCAGCGTGTTGCCACCGGCTTCCAGTTCGACCGATGCCTCGACCCCGATCTGGCCCTGGCCCGGCGTGAAGTTACCGCTGGCCTCGGTGGTGGTAGCCGGCTTTTCCTCCGTGGCTTCTTCCGGCGGCGGCAGGTAATCATCGAGACTCGGTGCCTCCTCGACGAGCTCTCCGTCGACGACGGTGCCTTCGAGAGTCTCGGCTTTCTCGACAACTGTGCCTTCCTGTCCTTCCTGTCCCGCCGGGACGGCATCAAGCTGCTGCGAGGCGGTGTTGATGAAGGTGGCGATCTCCTCCGGGGAACCGGGTATCTCTTCGCCGCCGAGCGGGGAGATCTGCAGCGCCGCTTCGATGAGATCATTCATCAAAGCGCTGTTGTCCACCTGGGGGGCAAACTGCAATCCGTGACCGCCAAGGCTGACGACGTCGTCGTCCGAAAGCCAGATCTGCTGCGATGCGTAGACGGCGGTCGAGCCGGGCGGATCGATTTGAATTTCGGGTGCGCCGCCGGATGAGGAACTCGAGCCGTCCCGTGTGTAAGCGTGGGGATTGTCGATTTCATTGGCCGGACGCGAAATCGGTATTTCCGGGGGACGAAGGCCGGGATAGAGACCCGGTGTCGGCCCAGCCTCGTCCGGCTCGGCCGGGCGGTAGGGAATACCGGGGTTGAAATCCTTGAGCTCGTAGGGCGCCTTTACCGCAACCGGCACGGAAGGGAGTTCCGGCGGTTCCTCCTGCGCTTTCTGGTGAGCCTTGAATTCCTCGTAGGCGTCGCGCAGGCGAATTTCTTCAAGAGCGATGGCGAACAGGCCGATGAAATGGGCGATAGCCTCGGTCGTCTTGTCGAAATACAGGGTCATTGTCAGCCCCCTTTTTCACTTCGGTGCTGTTGGACTGCGCGGGGCGAACCCGCGCAGTCCAGTTCAATGCCCGATTTGCGATGAATGCGAACCGGCAGTCTCGCCTTATGCGTCGTCGTCGTCTTCGCCGATGGCCGTCGAGCTGTAGTTGCCGCCGACGACCGTCATGTCGATGGTGTTGCCCTGCAGGTTGGCACCAAGCACGATCTGCTGGTTGAAGGCGTTGGTGTCGATCACCGCATCGGCCGATGCCGAGGAGATTCCTTCGAGGAAACTATCGTCGCCATTGTAGGAACCCCAGGTGCCGCCCGACCCTGCGCCGCCTGCACCGGTCGTAGCGGTGCCACCTGCAGCGCCTGCGCCGCCGCCACCGCCTGTGGCTGCTCCGCCTACGCCGCCACCGGCCAAGGCATCGCCAGCCCATGCACCTGCAAGAGCAAGGCCGCCATCACCAGCGCCGCCGGTTGCCGCTCCGCCGGTTCCGGCTCCGCCGCCGGCAGCACCGGAGGTTCCGCCGTTCGCAGTGGCACCGCCGCCGCCGCCGCCACCACCGCCGTTACCGGCGCCGACACCGGAACCCGTGCCAATGCCAACGCCAGCACCGAGCGCATCGCCGCCGTCACCAGCATCGTCCGCGCTGCCGCCGTTGGCGTTGCCGGTCCGACCGAGAGCGACGCTGTTGCCGCCATCGTTGTCGCCGCCGTCGCCGCCGAAGTTCAGGATCGGGATCGAGAAGTCGTCGACATCTGCGCCGTCGCCGCCGTCGCCCGCATCCTCAGCTTCCGCCTCGTCGCTTTCGACGTCACCCGTTTCGCCGCCGTCGCCGGCTTCGTTGTCGCCACCTTCGCCGCCTTCTGCCGCGCCGACACCGAGACCGACACCGAGACCGAGGCCGAGACCGAGGCCGGCACCACCGGCGCCACCGGCGCCACCCGCTGCCGCGCCGCCATTGGCGCTGCCGCTGGTCCCACCTGTGCCGACGCCGACACTTGCCGCGAGACCGCCTTCGCCGTCTCCGCCGTCCGCGTCGCCGTCATTGTCGGCGTCGCCGCCGTCAGCGTCGCCGCCCCCGGCGAAGCCGCCGATCGCGAAGCCACCGTCGCCACCGTCGCCGCCGTCGGCATCGGCATCGTCACCGCCTTCGCCACCGTCACCGCTGGCGGAAATGCCGTCGTCCGACTTGGCGTAACCGCCATCGGCATCGCCATTCTGGTGCAGGGTGCCGCTATTGGAGACGTCGTACAGCTCGTCGTCATCCGACATGATGGCGGACTGGCTGAAGACGTTACCGACATCATTGCCGGCGCCGTCAAGCGAGCCGTTCAAGATGTCCTTGAAGCTGACGCTGGCCATGCCTTCGATGGTCGAATCGTCGATGTCAACGAAATCGTCATCCGAGGGCTTGTAGCCATCAAGGTCGACGTCGACATCGACATCGACGTCGACCTCAGTCTTGCTGTCGACGTCGACGTCGACTTCGGTCTCGTTCTTGTTGACGTTGGCGTTGAGGTTGGCGTTGCCGTTCAGGTTGCCGTTGCCGTTCAGGTTGGCATTGCCGTTGCCGTTCAGGTTGCCGTTGCCATTGGCATTACCGTTAAGGTTGCCGTTGCCGTTCAGGTTGCCGTTGCCGTTCAGGTTGCCATTATAGGACTCACTGGACTGCTCCTGCTCCTGCTCCTGCTCGGATTCCTGCTCCTGTTCCTGCTCCTGCTCCTGTTCCTGCTCGGACTCCTGCTCCTGCTCCTGATCCTGCTCCTGATTTTGGGATTGCTCTTCCCACGGCCACAAGAAATTCTTGTCCTTGCTGCTCATAACGATCTACCTCAGATTGAGGCCGCGACAACCAAGCCACCTTTTTCTCTCACGCGGCTAATGGATGTGCGGTCCAGGTGTTGAAAATGAATAAAGTTATTTCAGTGAAGAATTTCGATCACCGGCGGCCAAGCGCGACCGGGGATCAGACATTCAAATTGTCGTGGTAGATGCCCTCCTCCATCGTGGAGCAGCTCGTCGGGCCTCTCGAAGGACACCTGCGCATCCGGCGCAGTGTCGGTCCCCAGGCTCGAGCCTCCCTGCTCGTCGTTTTGCCCGGGCAGTCTGTTGCCAAGTTGAAGGAAATGTAAGCTGTCAGTTCGAGCTAGCCCGTCGGGTAGTCGTGGCGGGCGCTAGTCAGCCCCAGGTTGATCACATGCGGAAAGGTATTTTGAGAAATGGCAAATATTGAGAATGGATTTGCGTTTCTACTCCGTTGGGGCTACTTGCGGCAGGCAAACTTAAAGCCCAAACCTATTCAACCGGAAGAAATGAATGGGAGGCGGATATGAGCGATCCTGCTGGAGGTGTTCGGCAACGGCAAACAGGGCCCATGAAGCGATTTCACGAGATCCTGCTTCTGATCGGGCAGCTGAACTACACGTGGACGAACACGGAAAGCCTACTTATCTACCTGATTGCGGGCCTTGCGAATGTGGACAAGGAAACCGCGGTCATTATTTTCCTGACGCTGAACACGACACGCGCCCGCATCGAGCTCGTCGAGCGGTTTGCGAAGATGGCCAAGACGCCATCCGATCGCAGGCACGAGATCCTGGCCGTGACGCAGCAGCTGGGCAGGCAGGCGAAGCTCAGGAACAAGTACAGCCATTGCATCTATTCCTTCGACGAGACCGGGGATCAGGCGAGCACCCAGCTGATGGCCATCTTCGACAGCAAGGAAACGATCAAATACGGCAAGATCGAGCAGATCGACGATGCCGAACTGGCGAGGATCAGTGAGGCGATCGATCAGATCATGAAGATCAACAAGGGGATCTGGGATATCGTCGAGCGACATTCCTTCCCGCGCTAACGGGAGGGCACGGAAGGACGACATGCTTCCCTTAAGACCGCGGTGATCCGCGCCTATGACACAGCACTGGGTCAATTCTTGCTTGGCTTTGCCGGAGTCCGAAGAGAGGCGTGAGGAGAGGGAGCCAGCACCGAAACCCTTTCATCTCATTTAGGATTCTTATGGCGCTGGCTCATCTGCAATCAGAGGAATGCGATATCATCCATCTGCGGGTCTCGATATCTTCTATTTCTTTTTCCAATATAATTGTGCGACAGAGGTTCGGCTCTGTCCAAATTGTTACGTCAGAAATAAGAAGTCATACGATTAGTCATGTGAACGCAATATAAATACTTCCGAACCTACGCAAGACACTATCCGGGACGCACAAAACGCCGTGCGACCATTGCAGTGTGGTCCGGAATGTAAGGAAGCGATAGATACCAATTATGGTTAGTCTAGGCAGCCGCTTGACGGAGCGCATGCGTTTCGGGGTGGCATCGTGACGGCGACACCGAGACCTTGCGGTGGTGGATCGGGCGCCGGGGAGACGGACTGCCGTCTGGCTGTGCCCGGTCTGCCGGGATGCGCTTTCGTGCCATGCACGTTAAGACAATGTTAACATTGTGAATCCGTCACCGCCGCTCCGACCCGTCGCGTTGAGCCGCTGTTGGGGTCCCAAGGGCGCGGATCGAGCGACCGCGAGAGTTGGGGAGTGATGCGCGCGGGCTGGCATATGGGTCTGCGGATCGACTGCGCGACTGGCCGGCGCTAACCCGTTGTTGGTATCGGAGCAGGCTAGAACGTGCGGAGCCGCGATCTACATCCTAGACTTGAATGTTCTCACGGCCCCGCCGTTTTCCGCCCCAGCCCTTGGTCCGCCGAACCCCTGAAAAGCAAAGGGTGATCGAAGGAAGCGGAAAATGCACGGCGGCTTACGCGCTTGTCCAAGGCTTTGCGTGGACAGGCCCAAAATTGGTTCGATTTCAGACGGTCTAGATAGCGTCACCCTGCCAATCTAACCCATTTGGGCTGTTTCCCATCCCCCATATTTACGATACATTAGTCATTACGAATTCTACCGCTGTGGGAATTCGTTTTTTATTCGAATAAATTTTTAAACAAGGGCGTTCTTCAAGAGGGGCCTCACACCCATAAATTTTCAGGGAATGCCCAAGGAGGGATAAATGTACCGTGAGAGTTCTACCCTGAGCAATTTTGAGGATAACAACAAAGTTTTAACAAAGAGAAACAAGATTGTAATGCTCGCCAAGGCGGACCTGCTTGCCGAATGCCTGACGCAAGCGATCGGCGCCCGCTTTCAAAGCCATGACGTGGTCAGTCTGTCGGAAGCCGACAGTCTGCTCGACGGCAATCTCGTCGATATCGCACTGGTAATGCTCTACCGCATGCCCGCAAGCACTTTCCCGTCGATCATCAGAATCATCCGTGAGTTTCACCCCAAGGCCTCGATCGGCGTGGTGGTGGAGAATGCCGACGAGCTCGATACGTCGATCGCCGGCTTCGTCGATGAAGGCCTCATTCATGGCGTACTGCCCTTGAACCTGCACCTCGATGTCTGCCTGACCGCCATCGATCTGCTGATGAAGGGCGGCGAGCACTTTCCCGCAGCGTTGCTCAGGCGATTGGCCCCGCGGGGATTCGCAGGAGGCGGCTCCTCTGTTCAACGGCCATCGGTCATCGAGTCGAGCGACCCGGAGCGCAGGAGCGAGAACGGCAGGGGCATGCTGACGACGCGTGAGATCCAGATTCTCGATCTGATCTGCATGGGCACGCAAAACAAGATCATCGCCGACCGGCTAGGGCTTTCGGAAAACACCGTCAAGGTGCATGTCCGCAACATTTACAAAAAGATGAACGTGCGCAACCGCACCGAAGCGGCGTCGCGTTATTTCCGGCACGAAGGCGACCTGGGCTCACCACGGGGGCGCTGGTCGAACTGAATGAGCCAACGAAGGTAAGCGCCGCGCACCCGCCAGGGTGCGCGGCGCTTTTCTGAACGGATTTTCCCCTACTCGGCCGCGGCCGGCGGAGTGCTGAGCGCGCCGCGCCGGATCTGGTCGGCCTCGATCGACTCGAACAGCGCCCGGAAATTTCCCTCGCCGAAGCCTTCGTCGCCCTTGCGCTGGATAAATTCGAAGAAGATCGGCCCGATGACGGTTTTCGAGAAGATCTGCAGGAGGATCTTCGTCATGCCGCCGTTCACAACGCCCTCGCCATCGATCAGGATGCCGTGCTTCTTCATCCGCTCGATCGGCTCTTCGTGGCCGTGGACGCGCTCGTGCGACATCTCGTAATAGGTGTCCGGCGGTCCGGGCATGAATTTAAGACCGTTCTCCGCCAGCCTGTCCGTGGCGTCGTAGATCGCTTCGGTTCCGACCGCGATGTGCTGGATACCCTCGCCCTTGTACTTCTTCAGATATTCCTCGATTTGGCTCGTATCGTCTTTCGACTCGTTCAAGGGGATCCTGATCTTGCTGCAGGGGGAGGTGATCGCCCGGCTCAGGAGCCCGGTGATGCGGCCGTCAATGTCGAAGAAATGGATCTGCTTGAAGTTGAACAGCTCGCGATAGAAGGCCCACCATTTGTCCATTTGGCCGCGATAGACGTTGTGCGTCAGGTGGTCGAGATAGTAAAAGCCGACCCCCGCGGGCCTCGGATTGCGTTCTCCCAGCCATTGGAACTCGGCCTCATAGGCGGAACCTTTGTCGCCGTAGGTCTCGACGAAATAGAGAAGCGAGCCGCCAATGCCGACGATCGCCGGCACGTCGAGGCTCCTGTCGCTGCCGGCATAGGGCTCGGCGCCCTTGGCGACCGCATGCTCGAAGGCATGCTTCGCATCGACGACGCGCCAAGCCATCGATGGGGCGCAGGGCCCGTGCTTGTCGACAAAGCGCATCGCATGCGAGCCGGGTTCGGCATTCAGGAGGTAGTTGATGTCGCCCTGCCGCCAGACGGTGATGTTCTTCGTCCGGTGCCTGGCGACCGGTGTGTAGCCCGTGCGATGGAAGAGTTCTTCGAGCTTCTCCGGCTGCGGATGGGCGAATTCGACGAACTCGAAGCCATCGGTTCCGGCGGGGTTGTCCGCCGATATGGTTGCGGGCGGTGCATCATGTGGAAACGGTCCCATTGAAACTCTCCTCTCATTCCTCCGAACTTTGTTGGAGTATGGCGCAGATCCGATGCATGATGCTTGTATTCTTGCGCGATTTTGCCCAGATCGTGCATAAATTGTGCAAGTGGCGGTGTGGAGGTGCATGAATGGAGCAGCTTGACGGTTTCGACCTCAAGATCCTCGGCGAATTGCAGCGCGACGGACATCTGACAAACAACGAACTCTCCGAGCGCATCGCACTCTCACCGTCGCAATGTTCGCGGCGGCGCTCGCGGCTGGAGGCGGAAGGCTTCATCACCGGCTATCAGGCGCAGATCGACCGGCAGAAGCTCGGGCTCGATCTGATGGTGGTGATCTCGGTGACGCTCGCCACCCATAACCGCGACAATGCGAAGCGTTTTGCCAAGCTCATCTCCGGCCTGCCCGAGGTGCTGGAAGCCTATGCGCTGACCGGCGAGATGGACTATCACCTGCGCGTCGTGACACCCGACCTTGCCGGGCTTTCGCGCTTCGTCAATGACGTGCTCCTGCCGCATGACAGCGTCCAGCACGTGAAGACCTCGATCGTGCTGGAAACGCTGAAGAGCTTCGAGGGTCTGCCGATACCGGAGCGCATGAAAGGGTGAGTTCGGGTTTGTTGTGGCAATTTGAATTCCCCTCCCCACAGGTGGGAGGGCTCCGATGCCGCACCGTCTCCGCCACGGAACACGCCTTTCCATCGGACGCGAAGGTCGGAAAATGGCAGGCGATCGCCGCGGGCGCCTAGCCCCTCCCACCTGTGGGGAGGGGTTGGGGAGGTGGCTTATGCACGGGCTTTCTTCATCGCCCGCTCCACGGCGCGCAAGCCTGTCGACAGCGCCTCCATGTTTTCCATACCCAGCATCGAAAGCAACTCCGCCTGGTAGTCGGCGGCGAGCGTCGTCAGTTCCTTATAGGCCTGCTGGCCGGCGGGTGTCAGCGCCAAATGTTCGAAGCGACGATCGCGGCCGTCCTCTTCGCGCTTCAGCCATCGGCGCTGCTCGAGACCGAAGACGGCGCGGCTCACCTTCGTCTTGTGCATCGCTGAATGGGCGCCGATCTCGGTCGCCGTCATGCTGCGGCCGGAACTGCCCAACGCCGCGAGCGTACGCCATTCGGGCCGGGTCAGCTGGTAGCGCGCCTTGTACTGCGCGGCAAAGCGCAGCGCCACGAATTCCGCCGCCCGATTCAGCCGGTAGGGCAGGAAGGCCTCCAAATCGAACGCATCGGTCAAACAAGCTTCTCCGCAGTTGATAGTTACAAAATCAATAGTTACGCTTGCAACTAATATGCCGCGCTGAAGAGGAGATGCAAGCCATGTTGGACAAGGCGGATAAGCGCCGCGCAGGAGCGGCCGGCGAGGAGCAGGCGCTCGCCTACATGCCTGGTTTCGGCAACGATTTCGAGACCGAAAGCCTGCCCGGTGCCCTGCCGCAGGGGCAGAACAGCCCGCAGAAATGCGAGTACGGCCTCTATGCCGAGCAGCTCTCCGGTTCGCCCTTCACAGCGCCGCGCGGAACGAACGAGCGTTCCTGGCTCTACCGCATCCGTCCAAGCGTCCGGCACACCGGGCGCTTCCGGAAGATCGACTACCCGCACTGGAAGACGGCGCCGCATGTCGTGGAACATTCGCTGGCGCTCGGACAATTGCGCTGGAACCCTCTGCCGGCCCCGACCGAGGAGCTGAATTTCCTTCAAGGCATCCGCACAATGACGACGGCGGGGGATGTGCTGACCCAGGTCGGCATGTCGGCGCATGCCTATGTCTTCAATGCCGACATGGTCGACGACTATTTCTTCAATGCCGATGGTGAGCTGCTGATCGTGCCGGAAACGGGTGCGATCCGCGTCTTTACCGAACTCGGTAAGATGGATGTCACGCCATCGGAAATCTGCCTCGTCCCGCGCGGCACGATGTTCAAGGTCACCCGGCTTGGCGAGGAGAAGGTCTGGCGCGGCTATATCTGCGAGAACTACGGCGCCAAGTTCACGCTGCCGGATCGCGGTCCGATCGGCGCCAATTGTCTCGCCAATCCGCGCGACTTCAAGACGCCGGTCGCGGCCTATGAGGATAAGGAGACGCCGTGCCGGGTGCAGGTGAAGTGGTGCGGCTCCTTCCACGTCGTCGAAATCGGCCATTCGCCGCTCGACGTCGTCGCCTGGCATGGCAATTACGCGCCCTTCAAATACGATCTCAAGACCTTCTCGCCGGTCGGCGCGATCCTGTTCGACCATCCGGATCCGTCGATCTTCACGGTGCTGACGGCGCCGTCGGGGGAGGAAGGCACGGCCAATATCGATTTCGTCCTCTTCCCGCCGCGCTGGCTGGTCGCCGAACACACGTTCCGCCCGCCCTGGTACCACCGCAACATCATGAGCGAGTTCATGGGGCTGATCTACGGGCGCTACGACGCGAAGGAGGAGGGCTTCGTGCCCGGCGGCATGAGCCTGCACAATATGATGCTGGCGCACGGCCCGGATTTCTCCGGCTTCGAGAAGGCCTCGAATGGGGAGTTGAAACCCGTAAAGCTCGACAACACCATGGCCTTCATGTTCGAGACCCGTTTTCCGCAACAGCTGACGACGTTCGCAGCCGAACTCGAGACGCTGCAGAACGACTACATCGACTGCTGGTCGGGGCTCGAGCGGAAATTCGACGGCACGCCCGGAATCAAGTGACTTTAGGCGAAGAACCGTGACATGCTGGCCAAATCCGCGCCGTCCGGCGCGGATCAACAAAATCTATCGGGAAGCACCATGAAACTCGCGACGCTGAAAGATTCTACCCGCGACGGCAAGCTCGTCGTGGTCTCGAAAGACCTGACCCGCTGCTCCGAGGTGGGGCACATCGCCCGCACGCTGCAGGCGGCGCTCGACGATTGGGCGCATGCGGGCCCGCGGCTGGCGCGCGTTGCCGAGGGGATTGAGACCGGCTCGCAGCCGACCATGCGTTTTCACGAGCACGATGCCGCTTCGCCCCTACCGCGCGCCTTCCAGTGGGCCGATGGTTCCGCCTATGTCAACCATGTCGAGCTCGTCAGGAGGGCGCGGAATGCCGAGATGCCAGCGAGTTTCTGGACCGACCCGCTGATCTACCAGGGCGGCTCCGACAGTTTTCTCGGCCCACGTGATCCGATCCTGATGGCCGACGAGGCCTGGGGCATCGACATGGAAGGCGAAGTCGCGGTGATCGTCGACGACGTGGCGATGGGCGCGACGCCCGAGGAAGCGCGCGAGGCGATCCGGCTCGTCATGCTCGTCAACGACGTCTCGCTGCGCGGCCTCATCCCCGGCGAACTCGCCAAGGGTTTCGGCTTCTACCAGTCGAAACCGTCTTCCGCCTTCTCGCCGGTCGCGGTGACGCCCGATGAGCTCGGCGACGCCTGGGACGGCGGCAAGCTCCACCTGCCGCTTCGCATCGATCTCAATGGCAAGCCCTTTGGCCGCGCCAATGCCGGGATCGACATGACTTTCGATTTTCCGCAACTGATTGCACACGCGGCCCGCACCCGACTGCTCTCGGCCGGCACCATCATCGGCTCGGGCACGGTTTCGAACAAGCTCGACGGCGGACCGGGCAAGCCGGCTTCGGAAGGTGGCGTCGGCTATTCCTGCGTCGCCGAGCTGCGCACGATAGAGACGATCGAAAGCGGTGCGCCGACGACGCCTTTCCTGAAATTCGGCGACGTTGTCCGGATCGAGATGAAGGATGCTACCGGCCATTCGATCTTCGGCGCGATCGAGCAGAAGGTGGCAAGTTACGAGCGTGGTTGATGGTGCGAGGGATCGATCGGAGGCAGCGTGACTTGCGAAACCATTCTCTACGACTACTGGCGTTCGTCGGCGAGCTATCGGGTGCGGATCGCCCTCAATCTCGTCGATGAGAGCTATCGCTCCGTCCCGGTCGATCTCGTCGCCAAGGTGCATCGCGCATCCGAGCATCTGGCCCGCAACCCGCAAGGGCTGGTGCCGGTGCTCGACATTGATGGCCAACGGTTCAATCAGTCACTCGCCATCATTGAGTATCTCGCCGAGACACGGCCGGAGAGCGGCTTTCTTCCGAACGACGCCATCGGCCGCCAGCGGGTGCGCGCGTTGTCCTATGCGATCGCCATGGATATCCATCCCGTCTGCAATCTCGGGGTGGTCGCTCATGTGATGGAGGCTGCTCCGGACGGCGAGATAGCGCGCCGGGCCTGGATGCAGAAGTTCATCGGCGAGGGTCTTGCCGCCTTCGAGCGGCTGCTGGATCACCCCGCGACCGGCGCCTTCTGCCACGGCGATACGCCGACAATGGCTGATATTTGCCTCATGCCGCAGGTCTATAATGCGCGCCGCTGGGAGGTCGACCTTTCCCGCTGTCCCCGGATTGTCGCCATCGACGCGCGCTGCGCCGAGATCGACGGCTTCGCGAGAGCGCATCCCGATCGCGCGAAGCCTTAGACTCACCCTGGCCGCACCGCGTGTTCCGTTCCGTCCAGCCGATGTCGCGAATGGATCGGCGGGTCTCAAATCGTCACGGTAGTTTTCGCGAGACTGCCCGTATAAGGGCGAGCGGAAACACCTCAAGAACGAGAGACCCATCGATGAAAAGCTATGTGCTGACCGTCACCTGCAAATCCACCCGCGGCATCGTTGCCGCCGTGACCGGCTATCTGGCGGAGAAGGGCTGTTACATCAGCGACAGCTCGCAGTTCGACGATCTCGAAACGGGCCTGTTCTTCATGCGGCTCACCTTCATCAGCCAGGACGGCGCGAAGCTCGAGGAGCTGCGCGAAGGCTTCGCTCCTGTCATCAAGCGCTTCGACATGACGATGGAAGTCCGCGATTCCGAGGAGCGCACCAAGGTGCTGCTGATGGTGTCGCGTTTCGGCCATTGCTTGAACGACCTGCTCTACCGCTGGAAGATCGG